>CAZYUN010000056.1:0-5096 GCA_964650755.1 uncultured Gammaproteobacteria bacterium | reverse complement strand
TCAAAAATTGTTTTAAGTTTTTGATGTTGTTGTTTGTATGCTTTTAGTTTGGAGACGGCTTGAGGGCAATAATCAGGTTCTGATTTTTCTATTTCTAATATCTCATTTAATTGTTCTGGTTTTCTTGCTTCTGATACCTCACTCGGTTGTTCTGTTTCTTGAGATTCAGAAAATTCCCAGCCAATGGCTGATTTTATTTTATTAAAAATTCTGTTAGTTAAGGGAGTAAAAGACATAAATTTAACTAAAAAAATGGATTATATTATGTAAAACATTATAGCATAAAAAATCATAAATAAAAAAAGTTCTCACACCACTACTGGCGTGAGAACCGATTCAAAAAGATCTGTTTTGGGGATGAGGTTTTAAGTTCCAAAAATCCGTGGATAATCTACCCAAGTTTCAGCATCTACGAGCACCGCCGAGGGGCAAAAATAACAGAAACAACGATCAAGAAAAGTGCTACACTCTTCAATCTCACCATCATCATTAGCCAGAGATCGAACCAACAAGTTACCATCCATATCTTTATAAATAGTACCCCAGAAAAAAATAAAAAAAGCATCGCAATTTTTGCATAGATTTTTCCATTCCTCTGGAATATACTCGCGGTTGTCCAATAAAAAATCCAGAATACTAGCGGATTGTATTTCTTGACTCTCAAGCTCAACTCGCAATAAATTACCATCAATACAATCGCCACGCTGATTAATGGATCGATACAAAATAATCTTTTTTTCATTGACATACAAACCATCGTCGCGCTTCTCAATAATTACCTTTCCTTGACGACGATGTGCTTCAATCACAACACTTCCCTGGCGATCATAAGTGCTAGTAATCGCACCATTACGAGGCATCCTCGGATCAATATTAGTGTCAATTTCTGCCCGCAAAAGAGCATCTGTCATGTCCTTGATCCTTTCTGTCTCCCCATTACTGAAACTTATCAGCTCCGGATTGATGTTTAAAAAAGTGCTCTGTGGCTCTGTCAAAATGACAGTTTACCAAAAAATATTTTACTACAGTTAAAAAATTTTGTCAATTAAAAAGCAACTTACTAAAATTGACAAACAAAAATCAAAACACCCGAGATTATCGGGTGTTTTGAGTATTTGAAACTAAATTTAAAATTTTACTTGAATGTTTTCTTTTTCGGTAGCATTAGCTTCAAAGAAATCATATTTTTTGAATTTCAACAAATTATTAATCGCATTATTCGGAAAGACCTCAATCTTAGTATTGAAATCACGAACATTGCCATTATAGAATCTTCTGGCAGCTTGGATTTTATTCTCAGTGTCTGAGAGCTCATCCTGAAGCTTCATAAAATTCTGATTAGCTTTCAAATCGGGATAAGATTCAGATAAGGCAAAAATTGATTTTAGAGTTGAAGACAACTCATTTTCGGCCTGCGCTTTAGAAGCATCGTGGCCTGATTGAGCCATCGCTGAATTTCTGGCCTCAATAACTTTTTCTAAAGTTCCCTGTTCATGGGTCGCATAACCCTTAACTGTTTCAACCAAGTTGGGAATCAAATCATAACGACGTTTTAGTTGGACATCAATGTCCGACCAAGCTTCGTCAACTCTATTTTTCAAGGTAATCAGCCCATTGTAGATCAAAACCAGCCAAGCGCCGGCAATCACTACTAAAGCCAAAACCACATAAAAAAATACTTCCATAGTTTTATGTTAATTTATAAAAATTATCTCGCGTACTCAGTAACTCTTTTTTCACGAATCACATTGACTTTGATTTCTCCCGGATATTTTAATTCTGATTCAATCTTCTCGGCTATCTCTTTAGCTAATTTAATTGAACCAAGATCATCAACCTCATCAGGAGTCACAAAAACTCTAACTTCCCTACCGGCTTGAATCGCATAAACTTTTTCTATACCACCAAAACCCAAAGCGATCTTTTCTAACTCCTCTAAACGAGCCAAATAATTCTCATAGGAATCTTTTCTAGCTCCCTCTCTAGCTCCAGAAATAGCATCAGCCACTTTGACAATTACACCTTCTAAAGTTGATGGTTTGTCATTATGGTGTTCTAAAACCGGGGCAATAATCTCTTCGGGAATATTGAATTTTTTGCAAATATCTCGGCCGATTTCGGGATGAGTACCTTGAACCTCGTGATCAACCGCCTTGCCTATATCATGAAGCAAACCAGCTTTTTTGGCAACCGCGACATTAGCTCCCAATTCTTCAGCCAACATTGCCGAAAGAGTGGCAACTTCCATGGAGTGATTCAAAATATTCTGACCATAAGAGGTGCGGTATTTTAATCTACCCAAAATCTGAACTAATTTCGGATCAAAACCGGCAATACCTAATTCATAAACAGCATTCTCACCGGCTTTTTTAATATCTAAAGCTAATTCTTGTTTGGCCTCTTTGATGGTTTCTTCAATACGTCCGGGATGAATTCGGCCGTCAAAAATTAATTTTTCAATTGCTCGTTTAGCTACTTGGCGACGAATCGGAGAAAATGAAGATAAAGTGATTGCTTGTGGCGTGTCATCAATAATAATCTCAACTCCGGTTAATTGTTCAATGGTTTTGATATTTCTACCCTCACGACCAATAATTCTACCTTTCAAGTCATCGGATGGCAAATCCACAGTTGAAGAAGTTGTTTCTGAAGCGTGCGATGAAGCGCAACGCTCAATTACTGCCGACAAAACTTCTTTGGCCTTTTTTTCTAATTCATCAGAGGCCTCATTTTCTAATTTTTTAATTCTTTGAGCTAAATTGTCAGCAATCATTTTTTCGGCATTATCCAACAAAACCTTCTGTGCTTCTTCTTTGCTAAAACCGGCAATTTTTTCTAACTTTGCCAATTGATCTTCTTTGATTTTTTGTATTTCTTCTTTGGCTTTAATTAATTTTTCATTTCTATCAGCCAAATCTGTCTTTTGATTTTCTAACTCCAATAATTTCTGATCAAACAAGGACTCTCTCTTTTCTAATCGCAAACGCAAATTATCGGCTTCTTGTTTGATTTGTTTGGCCTCATGTTTGGCCTCCTCAATTAATTTTAAGGATTTTTCTTGTGCTTCCAAAAGCAACTCTTTTTGTTTTCCCTTGGCCTCAATTAATGATTTTTCAATTTTCGCTTCAACGCTATCTTTACGTTTTTGCGCCCATGATTTTCTCAGCCAATAACCGCCAGCCAAACCACCAAAAAAAGTGATCAAGCCAACAGCTACGGACAATAATATTAATTCCATATTTTTTAGGTGCGGAAACAATAACTGCTGTGTTGTTTTGTCTAAAACAAACTAATTTATTTTGGATTTGGGGTTTTCAAAATATTTGATTGAAAACCTCTCATTAAGGCAAAAAAACCGAATCGAAATTCAGTTTCAATACAAGTTGATTATATTGAGTAATGTAAAAGCATTGCAATTCTTCTAAAAAATCTAAAAACAATATAATTAACATTCCAAAACAACAATCGGCAATTAAAATCCACAAATTTTATTAATTATCTTCCATAATCATTATATCACAAAAACAGCTGAAAGTCAATTATTGGCTGACTATTTGTTTTAGTCGCCTCTTGGCCCTGATTCTGGCATCACACCTTAATTTAATTCTGACATCAGATGGCAAAAAATCCAAAGTAAAGGCCCGACCCTCAAGAATTATTTTCTTCTTAAAGTTCCCCAATTGAGAAATTTCTTGGGCTAATAACTCCAAAGCCGGCTGTTGCGTTTTTGAAGCCACTTCGGGTACCACTTTTTCAATCTCCGCAGATCTTAATTCAAACGCTAACTTTTTGGTAATATTTTGTTTTTTATCAAACAAAAAAATTTGATTACCAATTAAACGATAATGAAAATGCTGAAAAATTTTTTGCCAATCGTTTTGTTTTTTAATCACTTGCAAATAAGCCAAATAACGAAATAATTCGCCAAAAGAAAATTTAATTGCCGAGATTTTTTTCGCTAAACGATCAGCGGTTGCTGATTTACCTGAACCACTAATTCCCTCCAAAGCAATAATATGATCATTTTTTGTAAGCTGGTCACAAATCATTTGAGCCACCATCTCTACTCCCTCTATTTTTCCAGTATCAATGGTGATGATTCGCTTGGATTGATAAAGCGACAAACCGGACTTAATAAGATTTTGACGATTGGTTTTTTCTAAAACAGAATCTTGAAGATCGCGCCTTTTGATGGATTTTAAAACCTGAAGATAGTTAGTCATACAAATTACTTGAAATACATTTCAAAAATCATTTGCATCGTCCATTTGATTTCGGGACTACGAATTACAATCGCCACCAATTCGCTTTCTTTAAAAGAAACAAAAGCTATTTTTTGACGATACAGATAAATACCAACTGAAAAGGGATAATTTTTAGACGGCAAATATTTGACGGTTTCTAATTTGTTAACAAAAGATTCTTTAATAAAATCTTTTTTTGTTTCGCCCGATTCATTAACAAAAACTCGACACATTTTAATTTTGTTTTTCAGACGCAAAGCCGACCACTCAGTATTTAAAAAATCAAGAATAGTTTTAGAGGCAAATTCGTTAGGTGCCCACAAAGCATCAATATTGCCCTGTTTTTTAACCATATCCAAATAAACTTGTTTAACCCCCTCAATACCTTCATAAAATCGGATGGCGGGTTTTTTGGCAGAAGTATTTTTTAAAGATTCCAACTCCGGCATTATCTGTTCTAAAATATTTTCTCTCTGTTTTAAAAACAACAACAAATTATCCGGCTCTTGAGCAACAAATAATTTTTTCTTGCCTTTTTGAGTCACCGTAAATAAATTTTTATCAGTCAAAGCATCCATGACTTGATAAATAGTAGTTCGTTTGATGGCTGAGGCCTTGCCTAATTCTTGAATACTGCAAGGACCCAACTGCAAACCAGCCAAATAAACTTTGGCTTCTTTATCATCTAAACCGATATTTTGTAAATATTGTTCAAGTAGCATATAAAAATTAAAAAACTAAATAATAAAACTAAAAAATCCGATTAAATTAATATTTCTTGTAAATTGTCAGGTGATAAACGCATTAAATTTTTATTTTTAAAGCGACCATCTTCAGTTACTTCTAAACCAA
>CAZYUN010000055.1:0-5137 GCA_964650755.1 uncultured Gammaproteobacteria bacterium | reverse complement strand
ATAATAGTATTATATATCCGAAAAATCAATATCTAAAATTTGGATATAATATTTTTATTGTGATACTATATAGGGGAGTGCCGTTTGCGCGCGCACGGGAGGGCGGGGCAAGCGCACTTAAAATCAGCGGGCGGCGCTCCGATGCCCTAAGGCATCGGTCGAAAAATCGGCGCTGGCCAGGGAAAAGTATTTTTTGGATTTGGGTTCTAAGGCCGTGGCTGGCGAGCAAAAATTCCTTTCCCGCCAAAGGCGGGGTGTTTGCCGACAAATCCCAAATTCAAATCCACTTTCTCTCGACTGGCGCCGCTTTTTTTCCTAATACCTTAGAGCATCGAGAGGTTATCCGGCGATTTTACACACCCACCATTAGTTTGCAAAACGTGGTTATTTTTGATAGTAACCACCCGGTCCGCTCAATTTTAGTAATGCTAAATTTAACCTCTGAACATCAACTTCACCATCAAGTGAAAATAGGCCTTGTAGGCGCGCATTCGGCTTCATTAATTTAGAGCTCTTTCTATATATGGCGTCTGCTGCAACCTCTCCCATCGACGACACCATACAACCTTCAGGAGCAACATTCAAAAATAAATCGTAACCGTGTCTTAGCTTATCAATAGCCTCACCAACATAAGGCACTAATTCACCCTGAGGCTTTGCCGTAGGAAAAATTTCTCTTCCCAAACTCAACACTCGTCTCATAGGATCAGGCAAACTAACTCCTGCGGCCTTATATATTGGTTTTGCCCACATATTACGCAAACACCAAACAACTAATTTATTTTTAAGCTTCGACTTACCTTCTGCTATTCTAAGCTCTAAAAGATACTCAAAATACAACCAAAGAGGAGAATTAGCAATAGAAAAGCGATTAAAGCCGTAGCTCTCAATCAACGCTTTAAAAATTAAATCAAGTTGAGCCACCCGCATGTACGCCTCACCCTCGATATGTATTTTTATCCGATTGCCTGATCCTGACCCACTCAACCATTGATTAGAAAAATCACCAAACAACTTTAATAAACCATTATACCTATAAATACCAGTGCCGAAATATATAAACAATATTTCGAATCCCGGAAGCCACCCAAAATATTTCTTTAATTTAAACCAATTTTCAGATGGTTTTGATTTAGTTTCAAAAATTTTAATTATTTTCTCTTTTAAATTTATATAATCTTTTTTAAAATTTATAAACTCCTCCTTATTAGAAACTCTTGACCCACCCTCTAAATATACCGCATGAATTACCCCATGCACAACAAGAGCGGCAAAGGCTTGCACTAATGCCCAGTTTTCTAAACCAATATTGTAATTATTTTTTTCAGTTCCTACAATAAACTGTACCGTAATTTTTTCAAAATTAAAATCAGGATACTTTAGTATTTCCTTGTTAATAAAATTATCCAACTCACGTCGTAAAAATAAACGATGCATTTCAAAATACTGCCCCTGTCTGCAGGGCCCAGTACCTTTATTATTAAAAATAATAACTTTATTTTTACCCTTTAATTCCCCTCTTGCTTTTCTTGCCATAAAATCACCGACGGCAAAAATACTATCACCCAAAACAGCGGCGAATGGTGCGCACACCGAGTCTCCAGCTAACTGTCTACCAAGCTTAACTATTTTTTCCAAATCGAATGAATCGTCACTATAATTATCAATGCAATCAAAGCCGGCGGAACGCAAGATAGCCGAAAGCATACGATTATCTTCTAAGGTTGGAAAATATAAAACATCTTGTTTTTCATCAAGCTTATTAGCAGAATACTTTTCTAAGTCATCAAAAATAAAATCTGTTTTAATTGATACGGCTTTATCATCTTTTTGAGACAATTGATTTAAATACGTATTAACCCTGTTTTCTAAATGAGCCAATTCATTAATAGCGGCATCAGATTGAATAATTAAAAATGGCATTCCCTTAACAACTTCTTGAATTAGTGGCAAAACCATTGTATCGGGACCGCAACGAAACGTGGAAACAAAAGTAATTCCAATTTTTTTATCTAAATTACTTTCTATTTTTCTAATTAGGTCGGCTAATTTATTATTTTTAATAACCTCATTTAATTTTCGATCCTTGACTCCCCTAACTAGAGATAAAATAAAGTGAGGATTCCGCCAGTAAATATGCCCGAACTCATCATTTAAATTCAAATCAACCAGCGAAGATGGAATGGCTACAACTCCTTTATCCCCGAACAATCTCCCTACATGACTGTCATATACTCCCGGGTTTAAAATATACTCACGACCAACCACAAAAACTATTTGCCGATTTTGCACCAGCGCCATCTCTAGACATTCAGTGATTTTTTCGGCAAGCGACAGACGAAATAATTCATATTTATCCTTAGCAAATTGTACGGCTTTTATCATCGTGCTCTTAGTAACCGCCTTATTATAATATTTAAAAACTGGCTGAAGCTTTTTCAGTAAATCTTCAGACATTTCATTTGACTCAAGGCCCGCAAAACTAATATCAAATAAATGAAGTCTGGCATCAGGAAATTTCTCTCTAGCAAACTCTGCCGCTATCACTACGCCCCCTTGATTTGTTGTGCAAGTTCTACCGAGACTCTTGTTATCAGTATTTAAAAAATCAATCTGCGGTACTATGATATACCCATGCGACTCAGAAGCCAAGCGCTGATATTGACCAACAGCACCAATAAACGGAGCGCAAATATCAAGATTGAATTTCGATTGAACACTTAAGATGTCTTGTGACCCCACCTTATCTACGTGAACTGGTAAGTCAAAATATAAAAAAAGCTTAGCAAAAAAATATGACATTTCTGACACTGCGAAGCTACGAGGAATTACTAAACGATTAGAATCATTGCTCTGAGGTAATTGCTCATCAAAAAACTTAATCAAATCACCATATGCGTCGATACGATCAAGTTTTGATACTACTTCTTTTTTTGCCTCCATTTCATTTACCGCACTACACCCTCCTAAAGATAAATATTTATTCTGATTATTTTCATCCTTATAAAGCAACATTGATCTAGAGCACGATGCCTGCCTGTCTCCACAAGCAGCCCCACGACAAACAAAAACTTTGCGCTCAAACTTTCTTTCCAGCAATAATCGTAAATCCATTAATTGATTAATTTGGGGTTTGTTAAGAAAACCGCCAACCAGACCAAAGCATGCGCGATGACCAGGATAAGGTGGCACTAAAGCAGAAACGTCGTGGCCACAATACTTTTGTAAGCGACTTGTAACGGCCAGCGGTAATGGGTCGGAAAGCATTGTCTGGCCGTGCAACAACACTATCGCATTTTCTGGAAAAGATATTTGTGGCCAAAGAGTGCGCGCCATATTTTCTACTATTGCCCAGTAACAAGAAGCCAAAATCTCTTCTTGAGGATACCCCTCTAATTGCAATCTTCTTGCGTTTTGCATTAAAAATACTGCGCAAGTCGCATTAATGCCATAAGCGCGAGCCGCTTCGTATGCTTTTTTAGTCGCCTGTCTAATATCGGAAATAGCAAACATCGATCGCAACGTGTCCATTAAGCTCCCTGTTCCAGCTGAACACTTCAAATTCATAGCGTTTTCAAAGAGATCTTCGGTTTTAAAAGAAATCACAGAAATTTTTGTATCTTCTCCACCAACATCGACTAATAAAAAATAATCCTCATTAACTTTTTTTCCTGCCGTTTTCAATCTAGATAAATGTTCTTTTGCATATTCAATTGAGCCACGCGCATGAGCATAGTTTTCAACAAGAACCTCAATTCGATCAAATAGATGAGGATAAATCTCACGTAAAGCTTTTTGTACCTGATAACGACCACTACCAGTAATTCCAATATTTTGGACTTTTAATTCATTACCGCCTACCCTAGTTAAGGCTTTAAAAATATGTTTTACGGTCTCAATGGTGTCACCGTGATTATCGTAGGAATCTAAAAATAGCAACTCCCCTGTTAAGGCATCGGAAATTATTACCTTCGCCATTGTTGACCCAATGTCTAATCCAATATTTAACGGCCGATCAACTAGACATTTCTCTACTAACTCATTTTCAGGAGTTAGGCGTAAATATAAAAAATCTCTTGTTAATTCTTCGTACAATTTTGTAAAACCGGGATATTCAAACATGGTTTCTTCAGGAGAAAATTTACCAACCAAGGATTCTTTAAAGTTTTCTTCCCCAACTTCTTCAACTAAGGACTGCAAACCCAAAATAGCTATATCCTGCTTTTCATCAAAAATTATTTTAACAACACCGCGTGACATAAGATAATCTTCAGCACAATCTCGAGCGTAGGACCAAGAAAAAACTCGTCCAGTCAAATATACTACTTGCACTTGTGCAGTTAATTTTTTAACCGCCTTTAACACTTCTGACTTTAATGTCGTAGCCAAAGCAAAGGGCAATGGAATTCCCTGATTCTTATCTGAAACAGTGGCTGACGAACTGAATACCCCACAACGATCGGCTCGCACCGATACTTGTTGACGTTTTTCCTTGCCGACTTCCCCGATGTAATCTTTTAAAATTTTATCTACGTCTTCTTTTTCAATATTTAATTTTTGCAGTACACGAGACAGATTAGTTCCACAACCAGCGCCACATTTAGGATTAACTTCTAAATTATCTTCTAGTAATTCCCCTTCTCGATTTACGCTAATGGCCATATAGCCAGAGGCGGATAAATCTACAATACCCAAAGAGTCAAAGGTCGAATTTTCCTGGCGCTTAATTAGCTTTTTCGCCGCCGACCAATAAACAGCACCAGAAATTACCTGACGACCATAGCCAATAGTTTTAATTATTGAATCAGCTAATTTGCCAGTAACAAATATTTTGGGTTTATTTGTTTCTTCTACATTAATTTTCTCCCAAATTCCTGCCGAAATCAATATATTTTTGCTATCCCTGTCATTTTTAAATACCCTATCATCAACAACAACTTCATCAGAAAGCTCTCTGATGTGAATGTGTTCAACGCCGGAATCTATAAAAAATTTAATCATAACTTTAAATAAAAAAGAGATGGCTACCTTATTGCTTCTCCTTTAAAAAATTTTGAAATGTCTTATCTATTCGGGGTGACACGACTTGAACGTGCGACTTCTTGCTCCCAAAGCAAGCGCTCTAGCCAACTGAGCT
>CAZYUN010000054.1:0-5252 GCA_964650755.1 uncultured Gammaproteobacteria bacterium | reverse complement strand
TGTTCAGGGTAATGCTACCAATATTACTGGTACTTATTACAACAACTGGCCGATTGACACCGTTTCTATTGCTAACTAACTTTTAGTTAATTAACAAAAACGGTTAAATCCTCAAAACTCCCGCCCTTGTGGCGGGAGTTTTGTTTTAGTGATTTTTTCTTGTTATTATTTTTGTCTTGCTATGTTCTGTTTTATTGTTTAGTCATTATTTTTTTTTAATAATTTGCTTGTGTCTTAGTTTAGTTTTTTGTCGTTTTTGTTGTTTTTTATTTTCTCTAAAATTAGCTGTTTTCAATAATTCACACGCTCGTGTGAATTATTGACTAAATTTGCCTTTTTAGCCGTTTTAATATTAGTTTATGAAAAATGATAGCTCTTAATAATTAAGCCCTCTCAAATCGCATTTAAACGCCTTTGGGGCGTTTTTATTTTGACAATCAAGTGCTAATTTGTTAAAGTTTTGTTGTCTGTGGCGCTGTCGTCACACTCTCGCACTTTGAAATCTCAACTCTTAACCGCAAAAGGAGTGGGTCATGAAACGGTTGTCCCGTCTTGGGGAAAAGATTTTTGTAACTTGTTGGGTTTTGGCATTCTCTGGCTGGGTGGTTTGTTCGATTTTTATTATCGGATCTTTGTGTTTTGGCAAGGAAGTGTTTTTGAAAAACGCAATAACTTTTTCTGTCGGACTGTTTGGTTCTTATTTTGAAACTTTTTCTAATTTGAATTTTGCTGATCCCGATGCTATTATGTTGCCAATCTTATTTTCTCTAATGTGTTGGACTTTGGTTTTGGCTATTATGTTTATGCTTTTGATCAAAATCGTCGTTTCCATTCACCCCACCAATTCTCGGTTGATATATTCTTGGGTTCTTTTTGAGTTGATACTTTTCTTGATGGTTCCTTCACCACTTAAATATTATTTGATGGTTGGTCTTCCTGTTGCTTCTCTTGTTTTGTCTTTGATCTTTTTTTACACCATAGTTCATTCGCCGAAAGATGTAATCAGTTGGCGTAGAAAAATTGCCAGAGAAAAAGACATTCTCAAAAAAGCCAAACTTTGGCCCGATGAAGACATTAGACCGCGCTTTATTCCTCCGGTCGAGCCGGTTGACGAAAACTGGTTTTTGGAGCGGTGTCCGGATATTTTGCGGTGTGTCAGTTTGGCTGATGACGAAAAGGCGCGTTGCCTGATTTGGAGCTTGAAAAATTTGTTGCCTGAAGTTTCATATCGAGTGGCTTCTGAAATGCTATATCGTTTGCGAAGGATTGATCGCGAAGCTTCGCTAACTGCTGTCATTAATAATATTGTTGACCTTCATCGCGAAGATCAGCGGTGGCTGGGTTATTTTTTGAGGGAATTTTCTAGTGAGGGGACTTATGGGCTTGTATTGAGTATTGAGATTTCTTCCGATTATGCCGTTGCGTTCTATAATCAAATCGCTCAAGCCATTAATTTGGTGCAAGGCGAAGCCAATTGAGTTGTGGTGAGTCCTATAGCCCGAAACTGATTCGGGCTTTTTTATTTGGTTTATTTTTCTCGGTGTTGTTTTTTTGGATTTAGCAATTTGTTCTCTGAGAAATTATTTTTTTTGTGAGTTTAAAAATATTGCTATTAGCTGAAGTTATTTATTATTAAAAAAAAGTTATCCACAAGCGGATAACTTAATTAAAAAAAATTTGTGAAATATAAAACAGCCGGGAGGGGCCGGCTGTTCCCTTAAAAAAATAAGGGGCGAAGGTTTCCTAGAAGTCCAGTTTTGCTTTAATAATCTGATTTCCTGTGAGCAGATAGATAGTTTTTTCTCCACTGTCTATTGCTAATCCTGAGGCGTTGCCGATGACGGGAGAGAGCCACTGGCGTCTTAACTCTTGTTGATAATCTAATATTATCATTCTTTTATTATTCTTGTCAAGAAAAAAATAATAATTATTTTTTGCGAAAGAAAAATCAATCGTAGAGGAGGCCAAAGAGGGAGTAATCAAATGAGAGTTGTTTTTAATATTTGACTCGATAAATAGGGCTTTATTTGCACTTGGAGCTTTCTCTAAAACTGCTTTTTCGTAGTCGTATTTGTAGTAACCAGAAGCGGTCTGAAAGACGAGTAATCCACTGTCGGCTTGAGTCATATTTTGTGTTTCATTGACACTTAAATCTCTTTTTTCTATCTGACCTGTGGATAACTCTAAACGGATTAGTTGATTGTTCTTTTGGCTATAGGTCCAGAAGAAACCCTTGTCGTAGGCGAGGCCGATTAGATTCAAATCCTTTTCGTTGAGCGCACTACCAAAATCAAAACTGACCTCAGGCGATTCTTGAAAGGTGATTTTTTGAATACTATAGGCAGTGTCGTTGATTTTTTGTTCTAATTCGGTTTTAATTTTTTTGGTGGTGCGTTTGTCGGGTATCTCGGCTAATAATTCTTTAGCTTGTTCTAAAGTTTTCAGAGCACCTTTTTCATCACTGAAGATATTTTGTGCCTCAGCGGTGTTAAGTTGGTTTTCTATTTTCTTGATGACTTCATCATAAGCTGAACCGCCATAATTTAGTTCGGAATTTTTGCCCATAATGACAATACTTTGACAAAAAATAATCAATAGAATAAAACCACCAACAAAAGCGAATTGCTGAAGTTTTTTCAGGCCCAAAAAGAAAACTATTTTTTCGTTAATAAAAACATCAATTTTAGAGAGGCGTTGCGAAGCGATTAATTCGGGTTTGGGCTTTGAAGTTTCTGCTGTTTCTGTTGTTGAATCGGGGACTTGGTTGACTGGGTTTTGAGATTCAAGATCTGATTCGTTTTCGGTTTGATTAAAAAAGTTTGTCGCCTCGGTTGTTGTTTCAATTTCGTTGTCTGTTATTTGGTTGGGGTGAAGATAGGGGTCGGGTGCGATAGGGAAGTCGGCATTGGCGGGATTTTCTGAATCTATATTTAAATCTAAATCTAAATCTAAATCAGTGTTGGTAGTGGGTATAGAATTATTGGAGTGAGCGACTAAAGTTTCTGATTGTGAGGTATGAGTTGAGTTGGCTTGAGGTTGGCGTGATAATTTGTTTTTGATGAAGACGGTAGTAGATGATGATGCTTTAATAATCTTTGGCTTGATGAATTGATAGGTAGAGATGGAGATTGTTTGAATCTTTTTGCCGGCGATGGGGATATTTTTTTTGAGCCACAACCAAACAACTACAAATAATTTTTGCCAATTAGGCATCGTAGAAGGGCTTAAATAGCGTTCGGTTTTGATTTGCGTTCTGATGAGCTTGTCTATGGATTGTTGCGTGTCGGGTCTGGTGGTTGGTTTGGCTTGAGCTGATAATGGGGCGGAATCGGCTGGTCGGTTGAGTTGATTGATGTTTTGTCTGCCATTGGAAGCGATAGTTGAAGCGGTGATGATAGTTTTGGATTCGGCTGTTATTGCTGGTTTTTCTGTTAACTGATCATCTTCAATTTCGGCAGTTGCGGGTTTAAGAAAAACCGCATAAAAATTCTTGGGTAATTTTAAAGAGTTTATTTTGTCACTAATAAATCCCAAAAGTTGTTTGGGTGATTGTTCTAGGGTTTGTTCGGCTAATTCGTGTTGAGGAATTAATCCTGAAAGCTCTTCATTGATAAAAATAATAGAATCATTAGGACCGATTTCACCGCTTAATAAATTAGAGAAGATTTTTTCGTTGGCACTGGGTTTGAATTGATTGTTTTGGTTGTTGGCTAAAATATCTAAAATCATTACTTCTAGATTTTTTTTGCGACGATTAAATAAACCTCTAATCTTGCCCAATGAAGAAACAAAGATTTTATTGCCATAAGCGACACCCAAAACCGCTGACACTTGACGCAAATCAACTTCTTCTATGGATTGATTGATGATGGTTTGAATTCTTCTGTTGGCGCGCGCCAAAGCATCTTCAAATCTTTTTTCGGGACTTTTTTCGGGATTATATGGCGGTAGATAGTATTCGGTTTTAAGATCGTTAATGGCTTCTAAAAATCCATCTACAAAAAAATCGTTGATATTGTATATTTCAATAATACCAAATAAAACGCCTAAAGTTGCCTCTAATCGTTCGTCATTTCTACAAATAAAAGAATCTCCGACAATGTTGCCGTCGGATTCTATTTTTAGGGCCTCTATTTTTAGTTCTTGTTCTTTCATTAAAACTTTACAATACTTTGCTATTATTATACAATAATTACAAATAAATGGCAAAATTATGTTAGAAAAATTATTCGGTTCCAAAACCAGAGTTCTGTTGTTAAGATTATTTTTAAATAATTCCGACAAACATTATTATGTTCGCGAGTTGGCGCGTAATTTGGAGTTGCATTTGAATGCGGTTAGACGCGAATTAGACAATCTTGAAGAGATCGGCATTTTGACTTCAACGGATCAAGCAGATGAAGAAAGCGAGGAGTCGGGTAACAAAAAATATTATCGCCTCAACAAGTCATTTTCTTTTGTTAATGATTTGCAATCTTTGTTTATCAAAGCGCACATGTTAGTAGAAAATACTTTAGCCGACAAGGTGGCGAAGTTAGGTGAGATTGATTTGTTCATTTTGACCGGTATTTTCGTCGGGCAAGAAGAGGCGCCTTGTGATATTTTGATTGTCGGTTCAATTCCCAAGGTTAAGGTTCAGAAGTTAGTTTCAAAATTTGAAAAAGAAATGTCTCGCCCTCTTAATTATGCGGTTATGACTCCGGCCGACTTTAATTATCGTCGTAGCGTTGCTGATAAATTTTTATTGGATGTTTTAGACGGCAAAAATATGATTTTACTTAATCGTTTTAAGGCCGAATAATAATATTTTTAAAATGAAATATAAATTAAACATTGTGTTAAAATTATTTGACAATTATTTTGGGCCGGCTGTTTTCAGCTGGTTATTTTGTGTAATGTTGTTGTTGCCGATTGGCATCTCGGCTTCTGTTTCTGAAAAACTAACTAAACAGTTAGATTTTTTTGATTTATCTGGCAAGTCGTTGGGTAATTTTGTAATGCCAATTGGTATTGACGAAGAGGTGATTGATTGGGATGTGGCTGTTTCGGGTGGTGGTTGGCGTTCAGTTTGGTGTTATCGGACCGAGGGTGGATTAGAAGTTGCGGTATTTGATGAAACCGGAAAAATTTTGAGTAGATTAAATCCCTTTGGTAATTTTTCCGGCGGTTGTTTTGTGCGCTTTGGCAATTTTTTAGAGGGTGAAGAATTAGAGGTAGCGGTTAGCGCCGGTTTTTTGGGTGGGCCACAGGTT
>CAZYUN010000053.1:0-5355 GCA_964650755.1 uncultured Gammaproteobacteria bacterium | reverse complement strand
ACGCTATCGCCGTCAAGACGAAGTCGGCACGCCATACTGCGTGACAGTTGATTTCGATACTTTGGAAACGGGCGAGGTGACAGTGCGGGATAGAGATACGATGCAACAGGAGAAAGTTAAGGTTGAGGAGTTGAAGGAGTGGGTGAAGGAGAAAATAAAATAAAATATAAACCGTCGATAATTCGGCGGTTTTTTTATTGAAATCATCAATAATTAAGCATATTTTGTCATTGGCTCCTCGGTCAATGACTTTTTTATTTTTTTCTGTTAAAATCACTATATAATAATCATTATTACTATATGCCCCTCAACTGTCCTCAAGCCGTCTCTAAACTCAAAGCATATCAACAGCAACATCAAAATCTTCAAACAATTTTTGATGATCTTTTGTCTCAAGTCCCATTCTTACCTGATGTTAAATGGGACGAACCCTTCATGTCTTCACCCTACTACAAAGATATCACCAAAGCTTCCAAAGATATCTTTGACAATCTTTATGACGCTAAAGAAGAGGCGAGAAAGAAATTAGAGGAGTTTAAAGAGGAAATTGGATATCAAGAACCTCTAACAGAAAAAGAATTTTCTACACTAACTCAAGAACAAAAAATTGATTATCTTTATTCTCGTTGTTTTAAATCCACACAAGATTCAAAGCAAAAACCACAATATCAAAAACCTATTCCCGACTTCAAAAATTATGAATTAAAATTTTTATATTTGGCGTATAGTTGGGAGCTTTTAGTTGATAGTGATAGGAATAACAAAGTTAATGCAATTAGGCAACATCGTAACGCCAAAGAGGATTTAGCTCGCGCTTATGATTGTTCTTTAGATCAAATAATCACTGCCCCCGAATATTCTAATCAAAAAGAAAAAGCTCTTTCTCAAGATATTGTATATTGTCACGGATCTATTTTTCTTGATGAATTTGAATCATCTAAGGGATTGGAATTACCACAAAATCTTTCGGGTCAGCTTGAATTGGGTCAATTAAAATCAGCCGATGGTTTGAAATTTCCCAGACATGTGGGCGGTGATTTTTGGTTGACTAATCTTGAGTCAGCAAATAACACAACTTTTCCGGAATATGTTGGGGGTAGTTTGAGTTTGCGTAGTTTGAAATCAGCCAAGGGTTTAAAATTGCCAAAATATGTTCGTTCTTTGAATCTTTCAAATCTTGTATCTGCTGAGGGATTAGAATTGCCGGAACGCGTTTATTCGCTTGATCTTAGTGGCTTGGTATCATTAGATCAATTGGTTTTGCCAAAGTCATTTAGAGTAGATAAAGAAATACATTTTAGTAATCAAGTTAATAGGGAAGAATTTTTAAAAAGGTATCCGAATTTTGAAAAAGATTATAATCTTGTTTTGATAAGTAAATTACTCTAATTAAATAATAATTATTAATCATAAGTTTATGCATAAAAAACAAACACTTAAAAATGGTATTAGATTAATTACTGCGCCACTAAAAGAAACTCAGACCGCTAGTTTGTTGGTTTTAGTTAAAGTCGGCAGTCGTCAAGAAACTAAAAATATTTATGGCATTTCTCATTTTGTTGAGCACATGATGTTTAAGGGCACCAAGAAACGCCCGACGACTTTGGATTTGTCAAAAGAGTTAGATGGGGTGGGGGCTGAATACAATGCCTACACCGGAAAAGATGTTACCGGTTATTACATCAAATCTGATTCGCGTCATTTGTCGCTTGCGATTGATATGCTTTCTGATATGTTGGTTAATTCCAAACTTGAAGCTGAGGAATTAGAAAAAGAAAAAGGCGTTATTGTTGAAGAAATTAATATGTATGAGGACAATCCCATGATGTTTGTTGAAGATATTTTGGAGGAAATGGTCTTTTCTGGTTCTCAATTGGAGCATTCTATTGCCGGCAGTCGCGAGAGTGTGCGTGGCGTTAATCGTCAGTTGATGGCTAAATATAAAAATGAATTCTATAATGGTGCTAATCTAGTAATTGCTTTGGCGGGTAAGTTTTCTAATCAACATTTAACAGAGATTAAAAATAAGTTTAATTTAAAAAAGGGGAGTAAATCAAAAATCGTTAAATCTGCGAGCACTCAAAAATCCCCGAAAGTTAAAATCAAATACAAAGAAACCGAACAGGTTCAATTGGCTCTTGGTTTTCCAGCTTTTTCTCAATACGATAAACGAATTTATGCCTTGCAATTATTGAGTGTTATTTTGGGTGGAAATATGAGCTCTCGCTTGTTTATTAATATTAGAGAAAAGAATGGTTTGTGCTATTTTATTAGATCTTGGCCAAATCTTTATGCCGATTGTGGGGCGATGGTTATTCAGGCCGGTTTAGACAAGGAACGAATTGATTTTGCGATTAAAGCAATTAAAGATGAATTAGAAAAAATTAAAGTCGGAATTAGTGATGAAGAGTTGGTTAGGGCCAAAGAATTTGTGGCCGGAAAAATGGCGTTGGATTTAGAGGATTCAATGTCTATCGCTCAATATTATGGTAATTTAGCTTTAGCTGAAAAACCTTTAATTGCTCCGGCAGAAAAATTGAAAAAAATTATGGCCGTTAAAAAAGAAGAAGTTATTAGTGTAGCTGAAGATATTTTTAATTTAAAGATGGTTAATTTAGCGGTTATCGGACCATTTAAAGATGAAAAGAGATTCTTAAAGTTGTTGAAATAGTATATTTTATTCCCATTTTCTGATGCGACCATTAGAAAATAGTGTGCTGATTTTATGTGGGAACGACTCAAAAATTATCGTAAGCGACAGCGTCAGATAATTTTGAGAAGTGAAAAAAACAAACTTATGAAAATAGGCATTGATTGCCGAACCGCCTCAACTACCGGAGGCATTGGTGAATATACCAGACAATTATTAAAGCGGTTAATAGAACAAAACGACTCAGATCAATTTGTTTTGTTTTTTGATGATAAAAAGACCGCAGATAATTTTCAGCGCCAAAATGCAGTCATTAAAATTATTCCCCTTAATCGATTCCGTCGATTTTTGCCCATAATTTATTCTCAATTAATTGTGCCTTTGTTTTTTTTGTTGTCTTCATGTTCTGTAATGTTATTTCCTGCTAATATTGCCCCTTGGTTGTATCGCAAAAAATTTCTTGCTGTGATTCATGATTTGGCGGTTTATAAGTTTCCGGATTTTTTTCCCGACCAGTTATTTAATGTTGATCGTAAATTTTTAGTTCCTTCAACTTTGCGTCGGGCGGTGAAATTAATAGCAGTTTCTCAAAGCACTAAAAATGATATTATTTCTTTGTTTAAAATAAATCCCAATAAAGTCAGTGTTGTTTATGAGGGGGGAGATTTTTTTGTTTTTGATCAAGACCAACAAGCATCTTTAAATCCTGATATTCTGCCCAATTTTTTTTTCTTATTTTTAGGAACCATTGAACCGCGTAAAAATATTTTAAATTTATTATTAGCATATCAGCAATTAGTGATTGATGAAAAATGCGACTTTGATTTGTTTTTGGTTGGTAAAGCCGGCTGGAAAAATCATGATATTTTTAAAACCATAGATGAAATTAATGAAAGTTTTAATTCCCAAAGAATAAAATATTTCGGTTATCTTTCTACTAATGATAAGATTTTATTATATCAGCGCGCTCAAGTTTTAGTTTTGCCATCTTGGTATGAGGGTTTTGGTTTGCCGATAGCAGAAGCGATGTATTTTGGTTTGCCTTCAATTATTAGTCCTTATGGCTCTTTGCCAGAAATTGGTAGCGACGCTTCTTTAATTATGGCTGATGGTTCACAAGCAGAGATTTATTCGGCTCTTAAAAAATTCATAATCAATAATAATTTGCGTCAAGATTTGTCACTTCAAGCATTAGAGCGGTCAAAAGTTTTTTCGTGGCGATTGTCGGCAGAAAAAACAATTGATATTTTGAGGGAAATATAAAAACAAGCTAGTAAAAATTAGCTTGTTTTTTAAAAATTAATAAATTGATATTTTAAATCAAAGTAGTGTTCCGGTGAGATTTATTTTAGTGAGAATAAAAAATAAAACAGCAAATAATATAACCTGTAACGCAATTCCCAGTTTTAGTGGTATATCATTTTTCATTCTACCTATGAGGAGGTGGTGATTCCATTTATGAAAATCAAAAAACCATTTTAGTAATTTTGATTTGGTTAATACATAGCCGGCTACCAATAAATCAGGAATAATCGCACCCACCATTCCCCAAATTACTCCATCGTCTTTGGCAAAAGAAAAATTTTTAAACAAATAAAGTAAGAAAAAAACCAAAATCATGTAGTCCATTAAGCCATAAGCCGCCAAAGATTTTATTTTTTCTTCTTCGCTTAATCGTTTGTTTAATAGTCCAAAAAATCTTTTCCCCAATTCTTTGTCGCCATGGGGTATAATATCCATTAAAAAATGGAGTATAAAATTAACCAAAAAAGAAATTAGCGGATTGGCAATTTGTGTGCCGATAATAGCCCCGGTTGCCGCATGAATAGTAATAAACATATATTTTTTTATATTCTTATTATAACATAAAATATAGCTCTTGACAATTATTTTCTTTATTGTATAATAAATTATCGAACTTTGAAATTAGTCATTTAACCATAGGAGGCAGGCACCATGCAGACGGTTATAGTGATTGAAGATGATGAGATGGTAGTCGGGTTATATAAGTCGCTTTGTGATGATCAGAAATATTCCGGTTTGGTTGAATTTCATTTTTTTTCCAACAAAGCTGATGCTTGGAATTTTTTTGAACATTGTAGCGTGATGATGATTGCTTCTATTGTTGTGGATGGCCACGTTGAGGATGGTGAGACGATTGATCTGGTTAAAAAGTTTCGTCAAAGTGGCTATCGCGGGTTGATTATTGGAAGTAGTAGTGATATGGAGTTGGCTGACGATTTGATTGAGGCCGGTTGTAATCAGTCGCTGAATAAATTTGAGGCGATGAAGCTGGCATTGAGGCAGGTGATTCCCGAAGATTAATTATTTGCCGTTTCTAACGAAACGGCTTTTTTATTGACTTTTTTTTAAAAGAGGAGTATACTAAAAATGCATCTTAGCCGGCTGATTTATCGGCTTTAAAATATTATTTTATTGTGCCCGAGTGGCGGAACTGGTAGACGCGCACGACTCAAAATCGTGTATAGCAATATGTGAGAGTTCGAGTCTCTCCTCGGGCACCGGTTAGTTACAAACATTATCGCGGGGTAGAGCAGTCTGGCAGCTCGCCTGGCTCATAACCAGGAGGTCATTGGTTCGAATCCAATCCCCGCAACAAGAAAATTTTTAAGGCAGGGTAGCTCAGTGGTAGAGCAGAGGACTCATAAGCCTTTGGTCGAGGGTTCAATTCCCTCCCCTGCTAC
>CAZYUN010000052.1:4466-5388 GCA_964650755.1 uncultured Gammaproteobacteria bacterium | reverse complement strand
TCCAATCAATTGAACATCAAAATGACGTTGACCCAAAACTCTTTTGGCTGTTTCGCGAACAGTCGCAAAGGCCTCAGGCAAAATCTCATCAAGTGTAGCGCCATCAACTAAAAATTTTTTCAATTTTTCTGTTTGCAGTTTTAACTCAGCATCAGATAGAGCTGATATTTTTGACTCTAAAGCATTAATCTCGGCAACTTTTTTAGACATTTCAGTAATCACGCGTTGATTAGGATCACCAAAAATCTTACTTAAAATAGACATATGAAAAATTATTATAAATATTAATGGCTAATATTAAACCAAAATAAACAAAACGCCAAAATCTTATAAAAATCAAATAAAAAGGTTAATAATAGTAGCCCTTATTGTGCCACAATTAAGCAAAAAAATCAAGATACTGATTTTTACTAAACAGTTGTTTCTTTATATTTAATTAATTCAATTTTTAATTTTTCTTTAACGGCGGTAATGGATTTATACAAATCATCGGTCTCGGCTTCGGCTCTTAATACTTTTTTAGGAACAGACAAATTAACTTCAGCCCTAAAAATATCCCCCTTATGATGATGTTCGGTGGTTTTGCCAACCTCAACCTCGCAAGCAATAATATTATCAAAATATTTATTAAGACCGCCGATTTTTTCATTAATATAATCCTCAATCGAAGGAGTTAAATCCATTAAAGTAGCTTTGATTTTGATGTCCATATTTTTAAATTATTTATTAATTAAAATTAAAATCCTACATATTCAAACTCTTCTACCAATTGCAAGCCAAAACGAGTCCGAACTTTTTGCTTGATGATAGAAATTAACATTATCACATTAGAGGCGGTTGCGCCACCAATATTAGTAATTTTCCCGGCGTGATTTTCCGAAACTATAGCGCTACCAATTTGATGTCCTTTTAATCCGCATTG
>CAZYUN010000052.1:0-4456 GCA_964650755.1 uncultured Gammaproteobacteria bacterium | reverse complement strand
TTTTGCATTTCAATACTTGTTTCTTCTTTACCCGAATCTTTTGAGATGCGACAAACTTTTCCGGCAAATCACTGATCTTTTTTCTTAATTCTTGCATCTCAGCATCACTCAAGATCATATTACGAAAAACACTGCCGACTGACCCGCCTTCAGCCGATTTACTTAAACGATCTTGCAAACTATCTTGCATTTTTAATTTAATTTCAGATAACTCATCATTGCTGAACTGTTTTAATTCCAAAACAGCCGACAAAATTATTCCCGACAGTTTTTTGGATTTAAAAGCGCTTTGACGATAAGCAAAACCGCAATCATCAGCATTAATTATTTTTCTTTCAACTTCGGAGAAAATTTCTACCGACACAACACTCTGCGCCATTTCTCCACCATAAGCTCCGGCATTATTACAAATCGCTCCAGCAATGGTTCCGGGTATGCCAATTCCCCACTCCAAACCAGACAAGCCGGCGTCTATAGTTTTGTTGATAGCTAAAGCTAAAGGCATTCCCCCCGAGACCTTAACTTGATTGCCAAAAATTTCAATTTCATTACCGCCAAAATATTTAATAATTAAACCATCATAACCAGCATCGGCAAACAACAAATTACTGCCACCGCCAATAACCTTATAATCAATTTTTTTCTCACTTGCAAAAGCAATTGCTTCAAACAAATCATTATTATTTTTAATAGCCACAAAATAACGCGCCGGTCCGCCAATATGAAAGGTTGAGTGCTTTGATAATAATTCGTTTTCAATTATGTTTAGCATTTTTTGTTTTTTTATTTCGCACTAAATAATTTGATTCCTCTAATCTTTTTTGCTGAACCGAAAAACCAACCGAACTCTTTTTTGGTTTTTTTTGTTTGCGTGGTTGTTCTAACTTGTTTTGAATTTTATATAAATCTGTTGACATCTTGACAAATTAACAAAAATGATGTATAATCTTTACTTAGAATATTTAAATAAGTAATCACAATCACAACAACCGGAAAGGATAACAACAATGAAGTACTGGTTTGTGGCATACATAGTTATTGAAAAGCCAAATCATAACACAAACATCATTAGTTATGGCAATCACTTTACATCTGATGATTTGCCCTACCTATCGCTCAAGAAAGTCATACAAGAAATAAATCAACGTTTTCCTAACGGCACAGTCGCAATCTTAAATTTTCAAGAAATACACAAAGATGCTTATGATGAATTTGAATTGATTGAATTGCATGAAACCGAGAACCCTCCAGCACCGACTAATTAGTCGGTGTTTTTATTTTATCAATCTTTTCGCCAAACCATAAATATCCCCCGCTCCCAACAATAAAATCACATCATAATCGTTAGCCAATGTTTTGATTTTTTCTTCAGTTGTAGACAAACCGCCAGTAGCAACAACACTTAATCCTTTGACCTTCAGGGCCTCAGCTAATTTTTCAGAACTAACATCAAAATCTTCCGGATTCTCACGACCCTCAACATAAAAAATATCAGATAACAATGTCATCGAAGACAAATCAAAAGCATTCATAAACTCATTGAACAAATTTTTTGTACGGGCATATTGATGTGGCTGAAAAACAGTAAGAATCTTTTTATTATTATACAAATCATAAGTGGCTTTAATGGCTTGTTTGACAGCTGGTGGAGTATGGGCGTAATCAGCAACCACTAAAGCGTTTTGACAATAACCTAATTTTTCAAAACGACGCCACACGCCATTAAAATCCGCCAACGCTAACCGTAACACTTCAACATCAACACCCAACAAACGAGCCGAAGCAAAAGCCGAGAGCGCGTTATAAACATTATAATCACCAGGCAACCCAATTGAAAAATCACCAACCGAAAGATCATTTTCAAAAATCTCAAAAATTTGCCGACCATCGTCATAGCCCTTTATTTGAGCCCGAAAATCAGCTTTTTTGTTTAATGAAAAAGTTATGACCCTACACCTACATTTTAAACCGGCGCTAACCGCCCCTTCATCATCAATATTAATAATCAAAAAACCATTATTGGGAATTCTTTTAACATAATCATAAAAGGCCTGACGATATTTTTTTTCAGTGCCATAAAAATCCAAATGATCCGATCCGATATTGCTAATAATCACCATTTGCGGATGATAATTATCAAAAGCACGACGATATTCATCTGCCTCAAAAACAAAATAATTACTTGAACCAAGGCGCCAATTACCATTTAAAAAATCAGCTTTACTACCCAAAACAACTGTTGGATCTAAATTTGCCGACAACAGCATTTTGGCCAAAATAGCGGTTGTGGTGGTTTTGCCGTCAGTTCCCGAAACACCAATACCATAACTATTATCAGACAACAATCCCAAAAGTTGCGGGTACGTTAAAAGTGGCAAATTCAATTTGACAGCAATGGCAAATTCCGGATTATCAGCCGGCACCGCCACCGAATAAACCACCGCATCAAAATTACCGTTTAACAAATTATCAGCATGATGAGGCACATGAACCGTCACACCTTGACGTCTCAAATCTTCAACTATCTCACCGGCCGAAGCGTCTGATCCCTCCACTTCATAACCCTTGGCCTTCATCATGCCGGCAGTAGCAGAAATACCAATCCCGCCAATACCTATAAAATATATTTTTTTGACACTTTTTAAATCCAACATAAAATAACAAATTAAGAAATTAAATCAATTAACAGGCCGGCTATTTTTAATGCTCCGTCGCGTGGCATAATTTTAGAAATATTAGCACTTAGGGATTCTAATTTATCTTTACGTGACAACAAATCACGCAATAAATCAGAAAGGGTTTGAGCACTTAAACCCTTTTCAGAAACCACAACAGCAGAATTATTTTTTTGATAATAAGAGGCGTTTAGTTCTTGATGGGTGCCATAAAGCGGGATTAAAACTACCGGCTTAGAACTAACCGACAATTCCGTCAGGGTTGATAAGCCGGCACGCGAAACAACCAGATCAGCCACACACAAGGCCTCGGGCATCTCGTGTGATAAAAACTCATATTGATGATAATTCTCTGAATCAAAATTAAAACTCTTACCCTTGCCGGTCGTATGAATAACTTGAGCGAATTTAGTAATCTTAGGCAAGGAATCTTTAACTAAATTATTAATATTTTGACTGCCAGTACCGCCACCGGTAATTAAAATAACCGGCAAATCGGAATTCAAATCAAAAAATTCCAAAGCTGATTCGCGCTGGCAATTATAAAATTCACTTTTAATTGGATTACCGGTCAAAATAGTTTTTTTAGCTGGAAAATCTTTTAAGGAAACATCAAATGAAACGGTGATTTTTCTAGCAATCGGCGACATTAATTTATTAGCCAAACCCTTTTCAATATCTTGTTGATGAACCAACACCGGAATCCTCAATAACCAAGACGCCCAAGCTACGGGCACACCGACAAAAGCTCCAGCCACCATCACGGCCTGCGGTTTAAAATCATAAACCAATTTTAATGCTTGAAAAAAACCAAGGATAATTTTTAGCGGATCAATTAAATTTTGCCAAGACCAATAACGCCTGAATTTTCCCGACTCAATAGCTTTAAATGGTATTTGATAACTTTCAACTATTTTTTGCTCAGGACCGTTTTTGGTACCTAAAAATAAAAATTGACTATCGAGATTTTTTTTCTTTAACTCCTGATAAACCGCCAACAAAGGGCTCACTGATCCCATCGTACCGCCACCAGAAAATAAAATCCTCAACTGCTTACTCATAAAATTAAATTAATAAAAAATTATTTAAAACTGCTGTTTTTAGAAATATTAGCCAAAATACCCACTGCCGACAAGCTGATAGCCATTGAAGTTCCGCCATGGGAAATAAAAGGTAAAGTAATTCCCGTCAGTGGCACTAAACCGATAATCGCAGAAATATTAATAAAGGCCTGAGCAACTAACCAAACAATAATACCTGTCGCTAATAATTTGCCAAATTGATTACTGACTCCAGAAGCCATCTTCAATCCACGCACCGCAATAAACAAATAAGCAAATACCAGACAAGCGGATAAAATAAAACCCAACTCTTCAGCAATAACAGCAAAAATAGAATCGCCCTCTACCTGAGGTAAATAAGAAAATTTTTGTCTGGAACGGCCATAACCGCGACCCAACCAACCACCGGAACCAACAGCCAATAAAGCTTGATTAATATGATAACCGATACCACGCGGATCCAACTCGGGATGCAAGAAAGTTATCAAACGCTTGGCTCGATGACTATCGGGATTGGCGCTGATTAATAAAATCAAACCCAAAAAACCCGAAACCCCGAGCCAAAAAATATGAAACAAACTGCCACCGGCCGCAAAATAAACCGCTAATGACATCACTACTATCACCAACATCGTTCCGGTATCCGGCTCTAAAATCAATAATCCGGCAATAACAGATAAGATAATTGTGGCACCGGATATTACCATCTGCACCTCATTT
>CAZYUN010000051.1:0-5546 GCA_964650755.1 uncultured Gammaproteobacteria bacterium | reverse complement strand
CATATTTATTGATTATTTTCGCGTTCTGTGTGAGAGCTTATGTTTATAATATCATTCTTTTTTCATTAAGTCAAGTAGTGGAGGGTGATTATCAAAAAAATAAATCAGCACTAAATGCTGACAAATAATGCCCAGAGAGAGACTCGAACTCTCATACCTTGCGGTACTTGCTCCTAAGGCAAGCGTGTCTACCAATTTCACCATCTGGGCCTAATAGATATCATCTAAGATAATAATAGAAAAAATAACCAAAAAAAGCAAGTTTTTATGATTTTAATCAAGCAAAAGCTCTTGACCAAAAAACAAATAACCCCTATAATAAACCCAACGCACTTTGAAACCACAACCCATAACTAAGGGAGTCAGTTATGAAAAACCACTTGGAACTAATTGATGATCCTGTTTTGGAAAAATTTCTAGAAGCTGGGATTCTACAAATCAGTGGAAAAATTGACAAAGAAACGCACGAATATGTTGATACGGCCATAAATATTTCTGAAGCTTATAGAGTTTCGCAACTACTGCTAAGAATCAACAGTGAGGGCGGTTGTTTGCATTCTTCTTTGTTTATTCATGATCTACTTAAATCTTATAGCAATGGAGTGGTGGGAATAATTATCGGGACATCAATGTCTGGTGGTAATCTCATTATTCAGGGTTGTCGAGATCGACTGGCAACTCGCAACTCTCTGATATTGGTTCATGAACTCAGTTTTTTTGCAGAACTACAAATCCTCAAACAAAGAAGAAAAGCTGAGGAACAACTCAAAGAACACACTCTTTGGCAAAATAAGGTTTATTCTATTTATGAAGCCAGAACCGGAAAATCACGCGGTGTACTCCAAAAAATCTTCGCCAAAGAAGAAACGCTCTCGGTTGAAGAAGCGAAAAGATTGAAATTTATTGATCGCATCGTCTCAGCAGACGAGTTAGCTTCAATGATGCGTCAAAAGTTAAAAAAATCTGAATCATAAGAAAATTCGCCCCACTTGTTGGGGCTTTTTATTTTTATGATTTTAATGATAGAATATAACTATTATGAAATACATTTTTATTTTGGGAAATAATCCCGAATTATCAAAAGTTGAAATTATTAGCGTTATTAATCCGCAAAAAATCATCGGCCAAAGTCGACATTTTTTGGTAGTGGAATCAAAAACCCTTGACTGTCAAAAACTAATTAAACAATTAGGCGGAACAATCAAGATTGGCATTATTTTGGGTCGTCAGCCAGAGCCGGGACCGGTTATCGGCTCAGCCACTTCAAGCGAAAAAAAATTCAAATTCGGTTTCAGTTTTTATGAGCAAAAACCCTCAAATATTGGCATGAAAATTAAAGGATTATTGAAAGAACAAGGTATTAATGCTCGTTTAGTGTCCAGCAAAGAACCAGCTTTATCAGCAGTAATTATTAAAAAAGAAAAATGCATGGATTTTATAGTGGCACCAGATTTTTTTGCTATGACTTGCGCGGTTCAGGATTTTGAGGGATTTAACAAAAGGGATTTTGATCGCCCGGCAAGCGATTCGCTATCAGGCATGCTACCACCAAAATTAGCTAAAATGATGCTTAATATTTCGGCCATACCAAAAAACGGCGTATTACTGGATCCATTTTGTGGTTCGGGAACAATTTTAGCGGAAGCTTTGGATTTGGGAATTATGAATTTAATCGGCACCGATTTGTCAGCCAAAGCCATTAAAGACACTCAAGAAAATTTAAACTGGCTCGTTAAAGAAATTCAAATCAAACCGCAACAACTGATTATTAAACAACTTGACGCCCAACAATTAAGCCAGCAATTTAACCAAAACTCAATTGATGCGATTGTTAGCGAGCCCTATTTGGGCAAACCAATCAAGGGTAATGAAAAAGATGCGACCATCAGAAAAATAGTTGAGGAATTAGAATTATTATATTTAAAATCATTTGAGCAATTTTATAAAATACTAAAGTCCGGGGCTCGTGCCGTAATCGTTATTCCCGAGTGGCATCTTGAGCAAACAATGATCAAAATGAATATCTTCAAACAAATAGAAAAAATCGGATTTACCAGATTAGATGAGGGTAATTTGATCTACAAAAGAGAAAAACAAAAAGTTTGGAGAAATATTACTGTGTGGTCTAGGTAATATTTTTCCACTTCTTTAAAAGAAGTGGAGCAAGAATCGCGACCGTAGAAAATCATGGCTTAATTTTATATTTCACTTCTCAAAATTATCTGACGCTGTCGCTTACGATAATTTTTGAGTCGTTCCCACATAAAATCAGCACACTATTTTCTAATGGTCGCATCAGAAAATGGGAATAAAAAAATATAATAGATTAATCAAATATTTTGTTAAGTGCGACATACATAAAACTTGTGCCAATTTTAAACGAGAATTAACGACCCGATAGGGTAAACCAAAACAGCGACAGCGTTTTTGGTTTAGTGAATAAAGTTTAAAATTTGGCCATGTTTTATGTCGTCGCGACTTTTTTGGTCACTTTTTTCTAGAAAAAAGGGATAAAAAATAACGTATGTTCTTCTTCAAACAATCAAATTACGAATACAGCAACTCAATCACCAAAACAAAAATACCAATCTCCCAAGAAGCTATTGATTTGACTCGGGGATTACTTAGCGTTTTAGAATATGAAGAGCGACAAAATCTAAGCCAACAGCTACTTGATGAGCTTTGTGATTTGGCGGGAGTTGATATTGTTGATCTTAATCTCTTTGACGCTAATCAATTGCATCGCAAACGAAATGGAAAAATAATCATGAAACGCTATGGTTCCTACAAAGTCAGCCAAAAAACCATTTCTATTCATCACCGTACCGCTTCTCGCGGTCAAATATTGGCCCCTAAATCATATTTAGACACGCTACTTCACGAATGGCTTCATCATTATGATTTTCAAAAATTAAAAATCAATTCTATCCACTCGCGCGGATTCTACATGCGACTCAATGACCTCAAATCAAAACTCCAAATACCAATAGAGAAAAAATCCAACTAAAAATATGAATAAAAACACAAAACTAATACTGTTGTCGCTATATTTGGTTTTTGCTATTACTTTAGTTTGGTTTTTAAAATTAACTTATCTACCTTCGCTATTAATTATCTTTTATATACCGGCTCTAATTAATTTTTTATGGCTTCAAAATAATCGCTTAAAAATTTTATTTTTTTCTTTTTTGGCATTGATTTTTTTTGCGCCTCCGGTTGAATTATTGGGTCGAGGCGCGAATGTTTGGCAAGTACAAACAATTTTTCCGCAACTGCTTGGATTATTGCCACTAGAAAACTTTCTCTTTGCCTTCATAAATTTTTTTTGGGTGTTATGTTTTTATGAATATTTTTCTGCCGACAACACACTCTACCTTATTTCCAAAAAAATCTGGGTATTACTCGGCCTCTACTGGCTGATGGATTTTTTTGTTTTTGTTTATTATATTAATGCTGATAATTTTAAGGGCCTTAACTATCACTGGCTCGCTCTGCCGATTTTGGTTATTCCTTTTGTTTTTATTTTTTATAACCGGCCAAAATTATTGCCCAAAACCATAAAAACAACACTATTCTTCTTTTTTTTATTATTTAGTTATGAGTTAATTGCTTTATTATTGGGTCATTGGTGGTGGCCCGGCAATTATCTTTTACCGCTTGATTTTTTCGGTAATATTTTTCCGCTTGATGATGTTATTATTTGGCATCTACTATCCACGCCTGTGCTAATAGGTGGTTATGAATATTTCTACAAAAAAATATAAAATAAAAAAGCTTCCATTATTATGGAAGCTAAAATTATTAACGCTTCAAATCAACATTCTTAAAGGTATCCATTTTCTTCATACAAAAACCATAACGACTCAATTCACTAATAGCCATTTCATTTAAATGTGTTGCCGTACAAAGACCAAAACTCGCACCTATACCATCGGGCCGAAATGATGCTTCTATAGTATATTCAAATACTTCAGCACCAATTCTCATAATAAGCCACTTTTCAGCCATTGACAAATCTTCTGAATCAACTTCTTCCAACAACCTTTGACCAGCCAACAAACGGGCTTGGACCATATCAACCCCTATCCATTCTTGCAAAGAAATAGTTATTGTTCTATCACTATTAGAAACAGGCAACCAACCGGATCTTGCAAAATATTTTGATCCAATTTTGCAACCATTAAAACAATTATCGGCTACTGAAATACGATGAGGAAAATTCAAAAAAACATTAAGTACCAATTCTTCAAATTCAGGAATTTTTAACATTTCTAAAAAATTACCAAAAAGATTACTAAACTTTTGATTAATAACTCTGTATGGCATCATCTCAAAAACATTAACTAAGTCAAGCTTAATTATGATTCTTGTTGATTTCCATTCAACTTTAGCGCCAGCATCAAGGGCTCGTTGAGCCATCGCTTCAAGCTTTTCCATTTCCAACACCTCCTTGTGATAGTTGATTTAACGATTAATTATCAAAGGGCTTTTTACTGACTGAAATCATATTAGGTTAATAATATTACTTTGTCAATCAGAATTCAACTCAATAAAAAAACACCCTAAAAATTTAGGGTGTTTTTTGATGTATATTTTTATTTAATAACTTTAGCAAATTGCTTTTTACCTCTTTGCAATAACAATCCGGTTGAAGAAACTTTAACTTTTTGTTCTATTGAAACAACTAATTGATCATCAATCTTTAGGGCCTTTTCGGTAATTAATCTTCTCGCCTCGCCATTACTAGAAGTTAGACCAGCTTTAGTAAATAGATCCAAAACACCAATTTCTTCAGCTTCAAAATCAAGTTTAATTTCGGGAATCTCTAGTGGTTTATCTTTTTCTTGAAAAACTCTTTTAAAATTTTCCCTACCCTTAATGGCCGACTCTTCGCCTAAATACATTTTAACCACCTCATAAGCCAAATCCAATTTAGCATCACGAGGATTAAGTTCTCCTGATTTTAATTTATGATCAAGATTATTAATCACCTCTAACGGCACATCAGTAACAATTTCTAAAGCCGGAATAATCATTTCATCAGTCCAACTCATCACTTTGCCAAACATATCTTCTGGACTATCAGTCAAAGCAATCATATTACCCTCGGTCTTACCCATTTTTTTACCGCTCGGATCAGCCAATAATTTAGTGGTTAAAACAAATTTTTCTTTATTTTTCATTTTCTTCATCAAAGTTCGCCCAGCCAACATATTAAACATCTGATCATTTCCACCAATTTCTAAATCAACATCCATAGCCACGCTATCATAGGCCTGCATCAAAGGATACATAAACTCATTAAGATACAAATCCCTACCATCTTCAATTCGCTTCTGAAACATATCACGAGCCAACATCTGTTGTGCCGTAAAATAAGCAGTTAATTCAATCACGTCGGCAAATTTTAATTTTGACAGCCAAGAAAAATTATTTTTAAAAGCTATTTTTTGAATATCAATAATATTTTTAATCTGGACTTTCCAGCCCATAGCATTTTTCTTAACTTGTGAGGCAGTTAAGGCCTTGCGCGCCTGCGCTTTGTC
>CAZYUN010000050.1:0-5723 GCA_964650755.1 uncultured Gammaproteobacteria bacterium | reverse complement strand
ACTGGATTCGAACCAGTAACCTACCGGTTAACAGCCGGTTGCTCTACCATTGAGCTATCGCGGAATTCCAGTGACTTTTTATAAAAAATAACAATACAACGTAAATTATATTAGCAAAAAACCTTTAAGTTGTCAATAAAAGTAAGGGTGTGGAAAACTAGTAATCTCGCAATTTTTCAATGCCTTTAATTTTCATCACCTTTTCTAGGGCCTTGGCCTCAATTTGCCTGATACGTTCTCGAGTAACATCAAACTCTTTACCCACTTCCTCTAAAGTATGGGACACTCCATCCTTAAGACCGAATCTCATTTCTAAAACTTTTTGCTCTCTTGGAGTTAATTCCGACATTACTTGCTTGACATAATCCCTTAATATTTCTAATCCGGCCGCTCGATCCGGTGTCATGGTTTTTTGATCTTCAATAAAATCTTCTAAAACACTATCCTCACTATCATCACCAACTGGCGTTCCTAAAGAAATTGTTTCTTGAGAGATTTTAATAATATGATTAACCTTGTCTAACTCTTCACCCATTTCAGCGGCAATTTCTTCGGGCATTGGCTCGCGTCCCAAATCCTGAACCAAACGCCTTTCAACTTGTTGAAAACGATTAATGTTTTCTACCATATGCACCGGAATTCTAATAGTTCTTGATTGATCAGCTAAAGACCTAGTGATTGCTTGGCGTATCCACCAAGTAGCATAAGTAGAAAATTTATAACCCTTATGATAATCAAATTTTTCGACCGCCCTAAACAAGCCAATGTTGCCTTCTTGTATTAAATCTAGCAGAGACATATTTTTACCAGTGAACTTTTTGGCAATAGAAACAACTAAACGCAAATTTGATTTAATTAATTTTTGTTTGGCCTCAACATCACCACGCTCTATCCTTTTAGCCAATTGAATTTCCTCATCTGTAGAAAGCAAATTAACCTTACCGATTTCTCGCAAATACATCTGAATTGAATCGGCCGAAATATCACCCAAATCAATATTTTCTCCTAAATTTATTTTACCGGTTTTTTTGTTAGCTTTGGGGGTAATACCAGTTTTGTCTTTATCGCCACCCAAAGAAAAATTAAGTAAAGATGAGCTTGATCGAGATAATAAAGAAGCACTTTCTGAAACCGCTACACTAGCGACTTCTAAATCTTCTAAAAATTTTTCGTATTTATCTATATACTCCTCCAATTCTGGAAATAATAAAGATATTTCTTGTTCGGTTACAAATCCCCTTAATTGACCCTTATGGATTAATTTGTTCAATTCTTCTGCCGATGGCTCAACAACCGGAATTGAAATATTTTTTTTAATTATCTTTTTGGTGTTTTTTTTAGAAAACTTTTTGATAATCGGCTTTTTTTTAATTAAAGTTTTTTTAATTAATGACTTTGATTTTGTGGATGTTTTTTTCTTAACAACCTTAAATAACGGTTTTTTAACCGTTTTTTTAACCGATTTAATCGGTTTTTTAATGTTTTTTTTCTTCATGATATTTGAAATTTATTCCAATCAAGTAACGTACAAGTAACGTTACGATCAGAAAAAACTTATTAAGCAAAATTATAATCCCGATTTCATTTTAATTAACAGATTTAACTGTTCTAGCAATCTTCCGGCCTCAGCCGAATCGTTTAATGTTTCTGCTTTTTCAATTGCCGATTTAATAGCGGGAATTTTTACATTTAAATAATTACTTTTTAGTAATCTAATAATATTTTCAAAAGAATAACGCAAATCAATTTCACTTAAACCGGCAAAATCTTTATGTGCCAACAAATGGGATTTTTCTAATAACCCCAATTCATTTTGATTAATAGTATCTAATTTTGAGCAATAATCATAAAAAACATCAAAAACAGAATAACTCTCTTCTGCTAACTTTGATGGTTGTAGTAAATCATTATTTTTAGTATAGAACAAAATTAAATCTTTGTAAAGAGCTATTAATTCATTATCAAGAAAAAAATCAGGTAATAATACTTCGGCTAAATTTAACAAAAAAGTTGGTTTTATCCAAATTATTGCCAATAATTGAAGTAATAATTTTTCTTCTAATTTAACCACTTCCTGACTATCTTGTGTGAGTTGCGAGGAATGATTTTTTTCAACACCAATTTTTGATTGATTATTATTTTTAATGCGCATCAATAATTCCCTAAATGCCTCCTCTCTGATCCCAAGACGAGCGGAAATTTCGTGACTCCAATAATCACTTTCTATCGGGTCATCTATTTTAGATATTTTTTCAGCCAAAAAGGCGCCGGCTTTTTTCTTAACTTGAATATCACTGATATCTTGATTATTAATAATATAATGCCAAAAATATTCCATGACCGGCACCGCTTGAGACAATGCCTGTTGCCAAGCATCGGCACCAAAAGCTTTTAAGAAAGCATCGGGATCCTTGCCTTCGGGAATTATAATTATTTTTAAATTAAAATTATAACTAAAAAAAGGATCAATAAATTGTGTGACTCTACCAGAATGATCTTGAGTGGAAATAATTTTTTTATTCAAATCGTTTAATAATGCTTCTCCCCTATCAGTTGCTTTTTGCCCAGCTGAATCAGCATCTAAAGCAAAAAAAATATTATTAGTATAACGAGTTAAAATTTTAATCTGTTCTTTGGTTAAAGCCGTACCCGAAGAAGCAACGGTATTTTTAAAACCATATTGATGTGAAGAGACAGCATCCATTTGCCCTTCCACAATAATAACCGCATCTTTGTTTTTAATTTCTGATTTGGCTTGAGATAAAGCAAAAACAATATTGCTTTTGTTATAAATTTCTGTTTGTGGAGTATTGATATATTTAGCCGGCTCACTGACATCAAGGGTTCTGCCAGTGAATCCGCAAGTTCTGCCATTATGATCTAAAATCGGAAACATCACCCGATTACGAAAACGATCATAATAACCACTACCCCTTTCTTTTTTAATACACAAGCCGGCCGAAAAAATTTCATTAGCCGAAAAACCTTTTTTAATTAAAAAATCAAACAAATTCTGCCAATCATCAATCGCATAACCAATACTAAAATCTTCAATTGTAGATTGACTAAGACCACGATTATTTAAATAATCAAGCGCTACCTGAGCCCGAGAAGATTCCAATAAAACCACGTGCCAATATTTGGCCGTTAAAGCGCAAATATCATATAACCTATTTTTTTTATTATCAAAAGTTTTATTACTACGACTCAAAGTAACGCCCGCTTTGGTAGCTAAAATTTTTAACGCTTCAGGAAAATCAATACTTTCATAACGCATTAAAAATTCAAAAATATCTCCTCCCGCTCCACAACCAAAACAATGAAAAGTACCCCTATCCGCAGAAACCATAAAAGACGGGGTTTTTTCATTATGAAAGGGGCATAGACCCTTAAAAACACCGACTCCTGTCGGCGTTAATTTTAAATATTCACTAATCAAATCAGCGATATTTATGCGTTCTTTAATTAATAAAATGTCAGAATCAGCCATAAAAAATAAAAGATGTTCTTGTTACCCTTAAATCATACAATAAATAAGCCCAATTGCGCAATATTGACTTTTATAAAAAAATATGCTAAGATATTATATTCTCGGCAAGTAGCCGAAAAAGCACCTTATAAAAAATCAAAAACTCTCAACCAAGGAGGACTGGCCATGTCTAAAATGCGTAATTGCCTGGGCAGGGCCAAAATCACCCTACCCAAGAAATTTCAGCAATTCAATGACGAAAGGGACGCTTATCTCTTTCCGTTAGCACAAAATGGTAACGTTGAGGCACTTAATAAGCTGATTGAATTGAATTATGGGTTAATTGTTTATACAATGAATCGCTTACTCAACCGCAAGTTGGGCGACCGATTGGAAGAAGACGATTTCTTTCATGAGGCGGTAATAGGATTGCGTACCGCCATTCTCAAATATGATTCAAGCAAAAACATTAAATTCTCGACTTATGCGAGTCTCTGGATTAAGCAAGCGCTGTTTAGGGCTTTTTATTTAAACTTTTCTGATTTTCATATGCCGGTACATGTGTTTGCCTATCAAACGGCATTCAGAAAACACACAAATAATGGATTGGGAATTGTTGGAGCTATAGAAAAGATGGCCTTACCTAAATTACGCATGGAACAAATCCTAAAAGCCGATCCCAAAGCTAGAATCGTAACACTTAGAGTGGGAAATAACGAAGCGATTACGACTAATGATTTCCCCGCCATAGATTCTGTGGCGGATTGGTCGGATAGTAGAAAAGCCACTGATAATCTAATGCATCATGAGTTGACTCAAATACTTCAAAAGATACTCTCCAAAAAAGAGTTTGAAATTATTAGTCGTCGATTCGGCTTGGCTCACAACTCTAAGTATGGAAGAGAAGAAACCTTGGGTAAAGTTGGCAAAGATATGGGATTATCTCGTGAACGCATCAGGCAAATCGAAGTCCTTGCCATCAACAAACTGAGAGAAGATGAGAGATTTCGCGATTTCCGCGAATACCTAAGAGAATAATGAGGCCGATTCCAGTGAATCGGCTTTTTAAATTTTATTATCAGACACAAACCTTGACAAAAAAATAAAAAAATGATAATCTCCAATATTAATGCACTTTTAAAAACACCAAAAAAGGAGGCATCATGTACCAGTCGGTGCTTAGTGGCATACCAAGAATCAAGGGTACGAAAAGATTTTCAATGAAACAACACGCTCATCTATTTTCTGAAGAAATGAAAGATCCGGATGTTATTAATTTTTTAATGCTATCTAATGTTGGCTTGGTTATCAGGATTTGCAGAAAATTCTACGGTTACACTAATAATAATGGAGTTGATTTTGAAGATATTTTTCAAATTGGAATGATAGGATTACATCATGCGATTATGAATTTTAATCTGAAATACAAAACGGCTTTTAGTACTTATGCCTTTTTACACATCAGAAAAGAAATTAATCGCTGGATGAAACAAAATGAGAGGTTGGTTCGTTGGCCCAGCTCTATTGTTGAAGCTAGAATGGCTCTCAAAAAACAAATTAGAAAACAAGAACAAGAAACCGGCAGAATAATAACTCCAGAAGAAATTGAAGTAATTGCTAAAAATATCTCCGCCAAAAAACACTGCTCTACACAACTCATTCTCGGCCAACTAACTTTATCATCAAGCATTGAGCTGTCATTAGTTAATGAAGCTTCGGAGACATCATTTCATCATTATCCCCAGATAGCTGAGGAAATGGATCAACAAGAGCTACTAACCACACTCAAAGAAGCTATATCTAAATTGCCCATAGACAATCAATTGGTAATCAAAATGAAATTTGGTATTGATTGTCCTGCTTGTACCTATAAAGAAATTGCCAAAAGAATTAATAAAAGTACCGAAAGAGTCAGACAACTAATTAAAATCAGTATCGCCGAACTTAGAAAAAATGAGGCGCTGAGTAAGATTGTTAATGAACTACTCCTTTAGAGCCGATCTCATCACCGAGACGGCTTTTTTTCTTTCTTTAATTTCAACTCCAATTGACTTTTATAAAAAATGTGTTACAATAATTTCTCAAACCCAAACAACAAGGAGAGTGACAAATGAAAAATAACCGTTTCCGATTTATTTTTAAAAATGATTCTTTGACGGCTATAATTGAATCAAGCGACTCTTGTTGGGAAAATGCTCAACAAGCATTAATTGAACATTTGAAAACAAAAGAAATCAGATTAGTCCAAAAATCA
>CAZYUN010000049.1:5745-6049 GCA_964650755.1 uncultured Gammaproteobacteria bacterium | reverse complement strand
GCTTTGGTTTTATCAACGAAATATTTAATCATTTTCTCACCTACTTCAAAATCAGAAATAATACCAAACTCCAAAGGTTTGGTCGCGGTAATGTGGGGCGGAGTTTTACCCAACATCTTGCGCGCCTCATCACCGATAGCTAAAATCTGATTAGTACGATTATTAATAGCAACAACCGAAGATTCGGCAATCACAATGCCACGATCCTGCTGGTAAATCAAAGTATTACAACTACCCAAATCAATACCTATTCCTTTATTTAATTTTCCGAATATTTTTTTAAACACAATTTATACTCTTTCAT
>CAZYUN010000049.1:0-5735 GCA_964650755.1 uncultured Gammaproteobacteria bacterium | reverse complement strand
GCGCTCATCAAAGCCGCCGATTTCTAGAAATTTTTGACGATCAATCAAGCTACTTGAATCTTGAGAACGCTTTTTTAATTCTAATTGCGCGCCATTTTTTTCACTCACAACCACCCGATAGGGCAAGCCAAGCAAATCAGAATCAGCAAATTTGGCACCAGCTGAAAGATCGCGATCGTCATACAAAACTTCTACTCCGGCTGAAATTAATTCTTGATAAATTTCTTCGGCCAAATCATTCTTTTTTAGAGAAATCAAATGAACTCTAAAGGGCGCCACATTAACCGGCCAAATAATTCCCTTCTCATCATGCGAAACCTCAACGATACTAGCCACTAAACGCGAGATGCCAATACCATAAGAAGCCAACAAAATCGGTTTCTTTTCGCCTTTTTCATCATTAACATAACCATTCATGTCTTTAGCATATTTTTCACCGAATTGAAAAATATTTCCCACCTCAATGCTTTTGCCAAACTTAATCGGCAAACCGCACTTCGGGCACTTGTCATCCTCTTGAACATCACTAATCTCGCTATTTTGTGCCCAACTGCAAGCATCACAATAAAAAATCTTGTCTTCACCAGCATCAGAAATCAATTGAAACTCATGCGAAAATTTATCAGTAAAAACACCGCCTGAGGCCTCAACCATTTTTACATCCAAACCACAACGCTGATAAACCCGAAAATAAGCCGAAATTATTTTTTGATAATAATCATCTAAATCATTTTGATCAAGATGAAAACTATATAAATCTTTCATCATAAACTCCCGACCGCGCATCAAACCGCCTTTGGGTCGCAACTCATTGCGAAACTTGTTTTGAATTTGATAAACAGCCAACGGCAAATCCTTATAAGAATTAACAAAACGACGGACTAAATCAAAAACCACTTCTTCATGCGTAGCACCCAATCCCAAATCCTTTTGTGAAGCATCCTGAAACTGATACATAATTTCTTTAAGTGTTTCCCAACGACCACTCTCTTCCCAAATGCCTTTTGGCTGCAGGGCCGGCATTAACAATTCTTGCGCTCCCTCACGATTCATTTCTTCTCTGATAATGTTAGAAATTTTTGTTATCACGCGCCAACCCAAGGGCAAATAAGTATAAACTCCAGCTTGAAGCATATCGGCATAACCGGCTTGCAATAAAAACTTGTGACTGGCAGAAACAGCATCTTTGGGGGCTAATTTTGAGGTTTTAGGAAATAATTTTGATTGTAACATAAATATATATGAAGTTAAAAAACAATTGATGTTGCGGGTATTTTACTACTTTTCTAAGCGAAAGTCAAAAGTCAATAAAAACGATTAAGCGCCAAAAAAACGACTGAACCAACCACCTTTTTCTGGCTCTTGATTAGCACTATTGGAATTATTTTTTTCTGTCAGTAATTGGGGTATGAAAGAAGCGATTCTTTGGCCTTCGGCCTCTACGGTTTCGCCGTCATATTCTCCGGAATGAGCATTATAACCATCATAACTAACTTGTTTTTGATCCAAATGAAGATTGATAATATCATTCTTAATATAAATATGAAAGCGCGGATAAATGCCCGAACCCAAACGACGCGCCCAACTCGGCTCAGTAGCTCGACGATCCATCACCTGCCCATAACCGGCGCGACGCACCACTTCAACCGGATTAAGTTCTGCCGGCACTTGTATTTTCATAAAAAATAAATTAATTCTAATTCAAGCCAACCAAACGACCCAATGCTAACAAAATCCTACCCCCATATTTTAATAAATCACGATAAGTCACAAAAACTACTAAAGTCATCAACAAGATAAAACCAATATTATGAGAAATATTCTCCCACTTGCTATCAATCATTTTGCCACGCAACTTGCCGATAATTAAAAAGATAATTCTACCACCATCAAGCGCCGGAAAGGGCAAGATATTAATAATCGCCAAATTCAAAGACAAGATGGCAGTAAATTGCAAAACATAATACCAGCCAAGTTTGACTGCCTGTCCGGTTAAAACAGCAATACCAACCGGCCCCGAAAAATCAACGGCTAATTTAGGTCCGCCAAAAAACTGGGCAATCAAACCAAACAAAGCAGAAAAAATCATTACTAACCACGCCCAAGTGGTTTCAATCGCTTTAACAATCGCCCAATACCAAGGATAACGAACGATTGCCGAATCAACGATAGCAACACCCAAATCACTTTCTGCGTCAGCTTTAACAATCTTAATCAAAGAACTTTTTTCTTGTCTGCTAATAATCAAAGAAAGCTCGCCACTTGTGGTTTTTAGCTGATTAATTAAATTATCAGCATCAACAATCTTTGTGCCATTTAATTCCAAAATCATATCGCCCTCCAATAAACCGGCCTGATCTGCCAAAGATTTCGGTAACACTTCAATAATTTGAACTTGCTGATCAGAAATGATAATCCCGCGACTATCCGCATTAGGCGAAGATGGTAAACCGACAACAAAACCGATAAACAACAAAAAAACACACAATAAAACATTCATAATTACTCCGGCCGACAAGATTAAATTTCTTTGCCAAACCGGCTTATTGCCAAAATTTCCCGAAACATCAGCATTCTCTCCATTTTCACCGCTAATTTTCACAAACCCGCCAATCGGTATCCAATTAAGAGAATAAATCATCGGCTCGCCCGCTTGAGTTTCGCGATTACCCCAAACCAAACGCCACTTGCCATTGTTTTTCTGTAAACCCACCAAACGAGGTGGCAAACCCATACCAAATTCTTCGCAACTAACCTTAAAAAATCTGGCAGTCAAAAAATGACCCAACTCGTGAACAAAAACTAACAAAGACAAAACGGCAAAAAATAAAATAATAGTAAAAAACATAAAGATTAAAAAATTAAACGGTCATGATTTCAGTTTCTTTGGCATCCGCTAATTGCTTGATTTCTTCGTTATATTTAGCAACTGTTTTATCTAACTCTTCTAACAAACTGAATTTTTCATCTTCACCAAACTCTTTGTTTTTTTCGGCTTCCAAAATAATTTCTTTGACCTCATCGCGTTGCAAACGAATGGCGATTTTGGCTTCTTCGGCCTTGTTGTTTAAAACCTTGACTGTTTCTTTGCGATTTTCTTCAGTCATTGGTGGCAAATTAAGACGGATTCTTTCGCCGTCATTGACGGGATTGATGCGTAAATCGGACTCGCTAATAGCTTTTTCAATATCTTTCAAAACACTTTTGTCCCATGGCTGAATCGCTAAGGAACGCGCATCAGAAACGCTAATGCTGGCTACTTGATTAAGTGGTGTTAAAGCGCCATAGGCCTCAACCCTGATATTATCTAACATTGAGGGGTTGGCACGACCGGTTTTTAAAACAGCGATCTCAGTTTTAAAATGTTCTACGACTTTTTTAAAATTTTCTGCATGCTGGGTTACGATACTCATATTTTTAATTTTTATTTTTTAATTGGCTGATTGATTAAATATACATAGGCCGGATTATCATTAGAAACAAACAAGCCATTAGTTTGATAATCAACTGAGAAAGGTAATTTTTTAGAAGACCATTTGATTCCACCATCAACTGTTTTCACTAACGAATTAAGCGTAGCATAATAAAACTCATTGCTGTCTTTAGGATTAATCGCTAAAGCCAAGATTGAGGTTTTTTTGCTTTCGGGCAGGATTTCTATTACTTGCCAACTATCGCCTCCATCGGTGCTTTTTAGTAATCCGAATTTAGAAACCAAAATCAAACCATCGGCCGTGGCCGGCATCAAAGCAAGCTGGCGATATTCATGACTACCAATATATGACTTCAAACCATCACCCAAAGATCGCCAAGAAGCTCCGGCATCAATACTTTTAAAAATACCATTTTTTAAAGTCGCGACATATAATTTTTTGGCATCAGCAAAATCAATCACAATATCAGCTATGCGATCATTTTTTTCACGCATGACTGTCGCCCAATTTTGTCCACCATCAACGCTTTTCAAAATCTCACCATCCGAGGTACCAAGATAAACCTCGCCCGAAATCTGACTCACCGCCAAAGCGGTCAAAATCACTTTCGTTTTCTGATGATAATACATTTCGCTTGTGTCGCGACCGCAATTATTGCTTTTAAATAATTTGTTATCAGCAATAAAATAAACTACGCATTTGTTATTATGATCAACCGCCAAACTTACAATATTGCCCTTAGCGACCGAACCGAATTGCCTCCAAGAAGCGCCGGCATCCAAAGTATAAAAAACGCCATTACCCTGAGTCAAAGCATAAATTGTTTTGTTGTCTTGCGGATCAAAAACCAAACGATTTAAAGCCAATCCGCCAAATGAAGCGATTTTACCTTTGGTGGTTAATAAATCGCTGGCTTGAGCAAAATTGTTACCGCTATTTTGCGACAACCAAACTCCGCCATTAGTTTTGAGATTAGCGGATGAATTGAAATTGCCTAATGAGCAACCGCTTAAAAATAATACTGAGATAATTCCCGCTAAACCCAAACCATAAAATTTTAATTTGTTCATATATTGATGATTAAATTTTCTAAAATATTTTTAGCCGTAGTATTGTTGTCAAACTTTTTTTTGGCATTCATAATCAATTGATAAACTTTAGCGATATCTTGGTCTGAAAGTTGAGGCGGATGCAAATCATAAAATTTTAAAATCTCAACGCCGGATTCTTCGCCGGGCAACAAAGGAACCAGAGCCGACAACCACCAATCAAACAATAAATCAGCCCGCATGACACTTCTCGCCTCTTCAACACCACTAGGAATAATATCAGTCAAAACTTTTAAACGGCTAGCTAAACTTGAACCAAAAAAACCATAAAAAGATTTCCATGAGGCAATAAAATCATCTAAAACGGCGGAATCTTCGGCCAATTCTCTGGCGCTTTGCGGTCGGCCAAACGAAACATAAGCGATGAAATCTTTTTGTTTGTCTGACAACCCCTCAAATGAATCCAAATAATCTCTAATTTTTTGACGCGCAACCGGCAAAAAGTTCAAAACCTGACAACGCGAAATAACCGTTTTGGGTAATTGCGATAAATCGTTAGTAATTAAAATAATAATTGTTTTCGCTGACGGCTCTTCTAAAACCTTTAATAATGAATTAGCCGAATTGATATTTAGATCTTCGGCATTTTCAATAATCGCCACCTTCCAACCGGACAACAAAGTCGTTTGTGATAAAATATGTTTCAAATCACGAATCTGGCCAATAGTTAGATCGCGATATAATTTTTCTGTTTTCGCATTATTAATACGTTGAAGACGATAAACATCAGGATGCGAACCAGCACTAATTTGTCTACAAGAAGCGCATTCTTCACAAGGTCGAAAATCTCCTTGTCCTCGGCAATACAATACTTTAATAAACTTATCAACGATATTTTTTTTGCCCAAACCCTTTTGTCCGGCAAAAATATAAGCATGCGATAAGCGATTGCCAACAATAATTGATTTAAGATAATTGATAATATTTTCATGCCCACAAACATCCCAAACCAAAGTATTGGGTGTGGTTGTATTGACCGCTGTTTGCTCACTCATATAACATATCTTAACATAAATTCAGTGCTTTTAGCAAATATTGGCTATTAGTTGTTAGTAATTTTTGGTGGTTAGCGTGATGTTAATTTAATGAAGCAAAAGTGATAATTTTTTTATCTAATTTTAGATAATTTTTTGTTAAATTGTGGATAAGTATATTGACAAAATTATTAATGTGTGATATAATTATATATTAC
>CAZYUN010000048.1:0-6186 GCA_964650755.1 uncultured Gammaproteobacteria bacterium | reverse complement strand
TCCCATACTTACCAGATGTTAAATGGGACGAACCCTTCATGTCTTCACCTTATTACAAAGATATCACTAATGCCAAAAAAGACATCTTTGATAATCTTTATGACGCCAAAGAAGAAGCAAAAAAACAGTTAGCAGAATTAAAAGAGATTGCTAATTACGAAGAAAAACAATTTTCTAAATTAACTTATGTTGACAAATTGGACTTTATTTACGCCCATTGCTTCAAACCCACCAAAGACCCTAATCAAGAGTCACAATACACTCAACCTATTCCCGATTTAAGAAAACATGAGTTAGAATTTTTGTATGATAATTACAGAAATGAAAAAATGGCATTAATTATCAGTCATCGTGATAAAAACGCAGACATGTTAAAAATTTTTGACTGTACTCCAAATCAAATAGTTCATAATCAACAAGAAATAGAACAAGCTCTAAAAGACAAGCGAGAAATTAAGGCCTATGTGGGTGAATTATTTCCCAATATATTTAAGCTTTTGCCTAATACCACTGAACATATTTATATGGGATTTCCGGGTATTAAGATTAAAAAAACAAGTGTTAAATTGGGGGTTGAATTCAAAACCACAGATGATTTTATCAAGGCAATTGAAAATAGGGGCGGTTTCATAAACTCTAGTGCCAGAGATATAATGTCTAAGCCGGAGTTTGTTTTTAGTGAAAAAGATACAGAAGTTAGAGTAGTTATTTTACGTGTTGGAGATTTAGGGTTTTCTAATGCTAAATCTATTGAAGAAATTATTAATCGAGCCAAAGAGCTTGGTTTAGAACCTTGTCCGCCAGAAATCGGACCTAAATTATGCATTCAAAATCTTATTCAAGAGAAAAAAGATGCATCAAAAGATGCGTCCATTTATTGCGTAATAGCTATGGCTCCAATCACCAATTCTAAAAATGAGTTACAGCTTTTTGATGTTATTATAAATAATGAAGATTATATAAACGGACTTACTACTGATAGTGGCAGTAAGTATTATGATGTTGATTGCCCGTTCGCTTTTGTTCATAAATAATGTTGGAATTTTTTGCTGTCAATATATTATTAATTCATAATATAAAATGTATGTTAGCTTATGTTTTTATTATCCTTGGTTCTGTTTTTTTAATGAAGAATCTTGGACTACTCTCAATGATTAATTGGGATGTGGTTTGGCCAATTGCCTTGATTGCTCTTGGTGCTTCAATGTTGTTTAAGAAAAAGAATTGGTAGTTTTATGTGTTTGACTTTGCCCGGCAGAGTGATTGAAGTTGGGGATGGTGTGGTTGAAATTATTTCTGCCGGAAAATCTCAAAACATTAAATCCGCCGGATTAAAACTCAAAAAAGATGATTGGATTTTAGCAACTGGTGATTATGTTGTTAAAAAAATAACCGCCGATGAGGCGCAAGAGATTATTTCTTTGTTTGATAATTATAATCTTAAGGCGTTGCCGTCAAAAGAGGTATCTAATTTACTTGATAAGTCGCTTAATTCTAATTTGAATCAAGAAGAAATCAAATTTTTATTAGAAGTATCTCAGCCAAAAGATCTTGATGCTTTGTATCGCCAGGCCAACATCGTTCGTTTAGATCGCGCTTTACAGCATATTTGCGTTCATGGAATTATAGAGTTTGCTAATTATTGTACTAATGATTGTTGGTATTGCGGTTTGCGGGCATCTAATAAAAACTTGTGCCGTTATCGTTTGTCTGATGAGGAGTTAGTTAATTCAGCGGTTCAAGCGGTTAATGAATCCGGTTATAAGATTTTAGTTTTACAATCCGGAGAAGATGATGCTTATGATTTTGATAGATTACGGAAGATTATAAGTAGTATAAAAAAACAAGCTAAAGTTTTTATTTATTTAAGTATTGGCGAAAGAGATTTTTCTGATTATCAGATATTAAAAGAGGCGGGTGCCGGCGGAGTTTTGATGCGTTTTGAAACGGCTGATGAAAAAAATTATTCAATTATCAGACCCGGAAAAAAATTAACCGACAGAATAGAATTATTAAAGCAATTAAAAAGCATTGGTTATTTATTGGCTACCGGTTTTTTGTTTGGTTTGCCACAAGAAAATACCCAATCTTTGGTTAAAGATTTGTTGCTTTTAAGAGAGCTTTCGCCTTTTATGGTTTCAGTTGGTCCTTTAGTGCCATCAGCCCAAACACCATTAGCTACATATCCAATACCCAGCGAAGAAATGACTTTAAAAATAATAGCGTTAGCCAGATTGTTGTTACCGCAAAGCCGTTTGACGATTACTACCGCTATGGAAACTTTGTATGGCGAGGATTTTCGGCAAAAAGCATTTTTAGCGGGAGCTAATAGTTTGATGCTTAATTTAACTCCGGCTCAGGTGCGCGATGATTATTACATTTATGCCAATAAGTTTTTTGACGAAGAAAAGAAATTTGAAAAATGGTCTTTATTTAAGGGTGATTTGAGTTATCAAATGTTAGAAGAAGAATTAGGGGAGTCAATTTAAATTATTATTTTATATATTTATCGATATGACAGTCAAAAAAAAGAAACTCAAAGTAGCGATTATTGCTCTAACTTCTTGCGAGGGTTGTCAATTTGTTTTGTTGGATCAGGGCAAAAGATTTTTGGATTGGTTAAAACAAGTTGATTTGGAAGAGTTTAGATTATTAGAAGACAAGCCAATGCCTCAAGGCAATTATGATTTATGTATTGTTGAGGGTACTCCGATTACTAAAGCTAATATTGAATTATTGCAAGAAATGCGTCAGCGCTCAAAATTATTAGTAGTTTTGGGTAATTGCGCCGCGCTCGGTGGCGTTTGGGAAATCAAGAATTATAAATTAAAAGGAAAAACTATCAAGCAGGTTTATAAAAATCACTCACAAGTAGAAAATCCCACCATTAAAGAGGTTGATAATTTTGTCAAAGTTGATTTAACGATATCCGGTTGCCCGATTAATGGTGACGAGGCCATAGAGGCACTTAATCAATTATTGTTGGGTAGAATGATGATGCCACCACAAAATCCCGTTTGTAATGAATGTCAAACTCATGGTTATCAGTGCTTGTTACAAAAAGGAGAAATTTGTTTGGGGCCGATTACTTTGGGTGGTTGCCAAGCTGTTTGTTTAAAAAGCAAGCAGGCCTGTTGGGGTTGTCGAGGATTATTTGAGGGGGCGCAAATAGATAATTTTTTAAATTATTTAAAAAAACATTTTACTTTAGAACAAATCAATCAAACATTAGAAGTTTTTGGCCTCAAAGATCATCTATTAGTCGCTTTGGCTAAATCCAAGAAAAAAACAAAAAAATCTTCAAAATAAAATAATTTATGAAAATACAAGTTAATCATATTGGAAAAATGGAAGGTCATACTGACTTTGTCGCTGAAATACTTAAGGGCGATGTAAAATCAGCTAAAATGATGACCACCGAGGGAGCCAGATTAATTGAGGGTATTTTAGTGGGTCGTCATTTTAATGAAGCGCCGATTATTACTTCTAGGATTTGCGGTATTTGTCCCGTGGTGCATAAACTATCTTCAATCAAAGCGCTTGAGGTAGCTTTTAAAATAAAACCCAGTCACCAAACGGTTCAATTAAGAAAATTAATGTTGATGGGACAAATTATCCATAGTCATGCTTTGCATTTGTTTTTTTTGTCGTTGCCTGATTTTTTTGATTTAGAGAGTGATTTGGATTTTATGGCGCAAAACAAAAAAGAAACTAATGACGCTTTGGAGTTGAGACGTTGGGCGTTAGAATTGGTTGAAGTGGTTGGGGGACGAGCGGTTCATCCGATTGCTTGTGAGGTTGGTGGTTTTAAAGTTCTACCTAATAAAAATGAATTGGCTGATTTATTAAAATCGTATGATAAGGTTTTAAAAAGTGCCTTATCTTTGGTTAATTTGTCATTAAAAATAAAATTACCAAAGTTTGGTCGACCAACAACTTTTGTCGCTTTAACTAATCCCAAAGAGTATGCTTTTTATGATGGTGATTTAGAAATTTTGTCTGTTGACGGCAAGAGTCGAACCATTCCAGCTATTAAGTTCACTAAAAATATTAAAGAAATTGAAGAGCCATATCGAGCCGCCAAATCAGCTACTCTTGACGGAGAATCTTTTATGGTCGGAGCTTTGGCTAGATTAAATATTCATGGATCTCAATTAAATCCTTTGGCTTTGGGTATTTTTAAAAAATTAGCGTGGCCCAAGATCCAATATAACACTTTTAATAATATTATCGCTCAAGCCATTGAAATTGTTCATTGTTTAGAGGAGTCCAAAAAATTATTAGGTGAGTTGAGTTATGATTTGCGTGAGGAAACGAGCAAAAGCAGGGGATTAAAAGTTATTTCCGGAGCTAATCCGGTTGGTCGCTCGGTTTCTGGTTGCGATTGTTTGGAGGCACCTCGAGGCACTTTGTATCATAGTTATGACCTTAATCGTGACGGCATTATTGATAATTGTCAGATTATTACGCCGACTGTTTCTTTTTTAAAAAATTTAGAGGCCGATTTGTTAGAATATTTACCCGATGTAATGGCGCTACCTGAGCGCAAACGAGCCATTAAAATTCGCTCGCTTATCAGGGCGTATGACCCCTGTATTTCTTGTGCTACTCATTAATTAATTAATATAAAAGTTATATGCATGATTTTCATATTGCAGATTTGATTTATAAAGCTATTTTGGCTGAAGCCGAAAAAAATCAACTTCAAAAAATTAAATCCGCGGTAATTGATTTGGGTTCTATTATGGAACATGGGGAGTTTATTCAGCCGGAAAATTTGATTTTTAATATTAAAATGTTGGCTAAAAATAGCATAGCCGATGATTTGGAGGTAATTGTTAATTCGGTTGAGGGTGATAATTGGATTTTAAAAGAAATAGAAGGGGAATAATTATTTTTGTTTTTGTTGTGATTTTTTGGTATGATAGTTAAAATATTATATGCTCTTTAATTAAAAAAACTCGACAATAGTGTCGAGTTACAAAGTACAATTAGGATTTAGTGAGAGTTATCCATCCCTTCTAGGGCTAACGAACAAACAAAAACATCAAAAAAACTGTTGGGCGGGATTTCAACCGCATTTTCCATAAGAAGTTCAATAAATTCTTGTCTAATCGCTTGGTCTTGTGGAACCCTAAATACCTCATTAATATTCAAATGAAAGGCGAATGCAACGCTTTCATAAAAATCCTGCCTAAGTGGTTGTGAGGATTCAAGGGCATTGTTTATTGATGATTGTTGTTCGGCTGACAAGCTGTCTCTGTATCTCAAAAAACCCTTTCTTATTTCTTCGCGCAGAGTTTTTTGCATGGCTTCGTAGCCACCTAAAAGATCCATGGCTTTTTGTTGAATCAAAGAAACAATTTCATCTTCTTTCATGGCGTTCTCCTTGGTTTTGTTAGGATTATTAAAGGGCTAAAAGTTAATAAGAGTGTAGCAACCATATATAAATAAGTCAAATAAGTGCTAATTTTATATCTTAAAAATTTATTGAAATTTAGATATTTTTTAACACTTCATGCTAGGGTGAAGTGTTAAAAATAATAATAAAAATTATGAAAATTAAATCAATTAAATCAATAAAAAATCTTCGGGGCAAAAGAGTTATTGTTAGAGCTGATTTTAATGTCCCATTGGTTAATGGCAGAGTTGGTCAAAGTGAAGATTTTAGAATTGTAAAAACAGTGCCAACTATTGAATATTTAATTAAAAAAGGAGCTAAGGTGATTATTTTATCACATTTGGGTCGTCCTGATGGCAAATTTGATTCGCGTTATAGTTTGAAACCGGTAGCTAAAAGATTGGCTCAATTATTAAAACAACCGGTTGAGTTGTCGCCTGAAGTGATCAGTGACAAAAGTGCTGAATTGATAAAAAAAATGTCAAACGGTCAGGTCTTGTTGTTAGAAAATGTCAGATTTGAGGCGCGCGAAGAAATGAATTGCAAGCGTTTGGCTAAAAAAATGGCCTCACTTGGTGATCTTTATGTTAATGATGCTTTTGCTGTGTCGCATCGAGCTCAATCTTCGGTTTCGGCCATCGCTGATTTTTTGCCGGCCTATGCTGGATTATTGTTAGTAGATGAGGTGACTCATTTGAGTACCGTTCTAAAAACCCCCAAACATCCTTTGGTGGTAATTATTGGTGGCGCTAAGATTTCAACTAAGATTAAAGTAATTAAAAATT
>CAZYUN010000047.1:0-6608 GCA_964650755.1 uncultured Gammaproteobacteria bacterium | reverse complement strand
ACCCCAATTCAAATGCTTAATGCGTTTTCGGCTATTATTAATGGCGGAAAATTAATGAATCCTTATGTTGTTTCAGAAGTTGTTAGTGATAATAAAGTGGTTAAAAAAAATGAACCGCAAGTTATCAGACAGGTAATTAGTCCTAAAACATCTTTAACAATGCGAGCGATTTTGGTTTCGGTCGTAGAAAACGGTCACGTCAAGAAAGCTCAAATAGATGGTTATAGAGTTGGCGGTAAAACCGGTACAGCGCAAGTTCCTGATGGTCGTGGCGGATACAAAAGCGATCTCTCGGTAATCGGTTCTTTTATGGGGTTTGCTCCTTTTAATAATCCCAAGGTAGCAATTTTAGTGCGTGTTGATGAACCGCAATCTAATCGTACTGGTGAAGGCGTGGCGGTGCCGGTTTTTGTAGAGGTTGCCAAATTCGCTTTGAAGTATTATAATATACCGCGCGACAAGTAAGCTTAATTACAATTTTGAAATTTATTTTTATGAAACAATATTTGCGAAAAATACTTGAAAAAACCTTATTTTTTTTGTCTCAAGCGATTCTGAAAAAATATCGTCCTAAAGTTATCGGAATTACCGGCTCAATTGGCAAAACTTCTACCAAGGAGGCGATTTTTACTGTTTTGAAAGAGTATTTCAGGACTCGTACTAACATTAAGAATTATAATAACGAAATTGGTTTGCCATTAACTATTATTGGAATGGAATCTCCGGGTTCTGATTGGTTGGGTTGGTTAAAAGTTTTTGTGGCTGGAATGAAATTATTATTGAAAGAGCAGAAAAATTATCCTGAGATTTTAGTTTTAGAGATGGGTATTGATCGTTGCGGTGATATGGATTATTTAACGGATATGGCGCCGGCTGATATTGGAGTAGAAACTAATGTTTCTCCGGTTCATTTGGAATATTTTAAAACGCTTAATAAGATTGCCGAAGAAAAATCAATTTTGATAAAAAAATTAAATCCCGGCGGTTGGGGTATTTTGAATGCTGACAATCCTTTGGTTTATGAGATGCGTAATTCGGTTAACGGCAGATTTGTTACTTATGGTTTTGGTCGCGAAGCACAACTCAAAGGCCTGGAACTTAATCTGTCTTATAAAAATAATTCGGTTTCGGGTTTAAGTTTTAAAATTTCTTATAATGGAGCAATTGTGCCGGTTTTTTTACCTAACGTTTTAGCCAAACATTTAGCTTATAGCGTTTTGGCTGCGGCTTCAGTCGGTATTGCTTTGGATTTGAATTTGGTAGAAATTGCTGATACTTTAAAATATTTTAGTTCACCGGCGGGAAGAATGAAGCTGTTGTCGGGTGTTAATGATTCACAAATTATTGATGATACATATAATGCTTCACCAGAGGCGACTTTGGCTGCTTTGGATACTTTAGAGGAAATTGAAGTTGAGGGCAAAAAGATTGCCGTTTTGGGAGATATGTTGGAGTTGGGTGATTATGAAATTAAGGGTCATCAGTTGATTGGTAAAAGAATAGCAGAAATGGATCTGTCTTTGCTTTTGGTTGTGGGTGAGCGAGCGCAACATATTGCTAATTCGGCTCTAAGTAACGGTTTTTCAGGCGAAGTTAAATTATTTTCTGACAGTTTGTCGGCTGGGCAATATTTATTAGATAAAGTTTTTAGCGGTGATTTGATTTTAGTCAAGGGTAGTCAGGGGATGCGGATGGAAAAAGCGGTTAAATTGTTGTTGGCTGAGCCGGAGAAAGCCGGTGAGTTGTTGGTGCGACAGGATAATGGGTGGCTAAAAAATAATTAAATTTATGAAGGAACATATTTCAATAGGTGGTCGATTATTTAAAGAAAATGGAGTTAATGAAATGCCACTTGAAAAAGAAAATATTATTAAAAAAAACGCTCATGAGTTAGGTGAGTTAAAAAATAATAATGGTGATAAGGTTATTATTAGAGTAAATAATTTTAAAGTAGAAAAGGGTCGTTCAGCTACGCAATCTGCTATTGAATATGCTAAAATTGGCAATGAATTATTTAAAGAATTAGCTAATAAGTATCATATTCGCCAGCCGGAGATAATGTTTTTTGTTGGTAAGGACGCGGAAGACGAGGTTTCTGTTTATACTGCCTCAAACATAATTGAAGGTAACGGGTTGGAATCACAAATTATTGCTTTAGGAAAAGATTCATTGGCCCCAGAAGATAAGAATAATTTATTGCTTGAATTAGATAAGCTCTATGTATCAATGCTTGATTATTACTATGATATAATAAAAACATTTAATAGTGGTGGTAAAAGGTATTTATGGGATATCGGACATGTTAGGCAGTATATGTATGGTAAAAAAAAGGGGGACGATATTAATCATATCTATTTGATTGATTTTGATCCTTATTTTTATGAGGCGACACCGGAAAACTCACTTAAAGCTGTTGAGAAATTTATTTATTGGATAAGATCAGTATTAGTAGAAGAGGAACATACCGATTATCAATTTGTTGGGGCAAGAAAAAGTGCAATACAAAATATTAACTCTCTTTTAGAGTTGAGTACTAATAGTAAATCAAGCCATCTTGATGCTGTGGATGAGCAAACCTTACAATCATTGTTAATAAAATTAACTCAGTAATGGCAGATGAAATGTAAATATGATTTTAATATTAGTTTAATTATAATTAGTGCTATATAGTAAAAATTTATAATTATATTATAAAAACGCCTCGCGGTAAGTCACGAGGCGTTCTTTTTTTATAAAATTATTTTCCGCCTAGACCCGGCAAATTCAATCCACCCATTTGTGACATTTTTTGTGCCATGACTTTTTGGACTTTTTTGATGGCATCATTAGTCGCTTCTTTGACTCCGGCTTCTAATTTGTTTTTGTCGCCAATAATTTCATTATCAATAACAACCGATTTCACTTCTTGATTGCCATCCATAGTGATTTTTATTTTTCCCCAAGCACCCGAACCCTCAACGGTTTCTTGCTCTAAAGCTTTTTTGATTTGATTAGCTTGAGTTTTTAATTCTTGAATCGCTTTAATTTTGTTAAACATAATATTTTATTTTAATTATAACTTTTATCTAAATTTCTGTAGCTGACGGTAGATCCCTCAAAATACAAATTAACTTGTCCGACCGGGCCATTACGATGTTTGGCGACAAAGATTTCAGCCAAGTGTTTTTCTTCTTCGGTTAGTGAGTTGGCATCGTAGTTGCGATCGGCTGATTTTCTGTAGATAAACATTACCACATCAGCATCCTGTTCAATAGATCCCGATTCTCTTAAGTGTGATAATTTAGGAATAGCCGGTTTGTTTAATTCTACTGCGCGCGATAACTGGGAGAGCGCTAACACCGGAACATTAAGTTCGCGAGCTAAACCTTTGAGGGCGCGAGAGATTTCGGCGATTTCTTGCACTCTGCTTTCGGAGCTTTGGCGACTGCCCGAGCCCTCCATTAATTGTAAGTAGTCAATAATAATCATATCCAAGCCATGCTCCATTTGTAATCGGCGGGCCTTGGTGCGTAATTCCATAACATTAGTGTTGGCAAAGTCGTCAATAAAAATATTGCTTTCTGACAATTCGCTCATCGCATGACCAATACGAGGAAAATCATCGTTGGCTTCGGATAATCGGCCGGTACGCATATTCCACATATTAACTCCGGCCTCGCCTGATATCAAACGATCAACTAACTGCTCCTTTGACATTTCTAATGAAAACAAGCCGATTGATTTTTTGTATCTGACGGCAGCATTGCGAGCAATATCTAAAGCAAAGGCGGTTTTACCGACTGAGGGACGAGCCGCCAAAATAATTAAATCGGATTTTTGAAAACCACCCAATAGATTATCAAGATCAGTGAAGCCGGTTGGCAGACCGCGTAATTTTCCGCGTTCACGGTGTAGTTCATCAATTCTTTCAAAGGCGCCGGTCAAGACATCTTTAATGTGAGTGAATTTTTGTTTGAGGAATTTTTGGCTGACGGCAAAAATTGATTGTTCGGACTTGTCTAAAACCTCATTAACTTCTTTTTCTTCTTGATAGCCCAATTCCAAAATACTGCTCGCTGCATTAATTAAACGCCTGAGAGTAGCTTTTTTTTGGATGATTTTGGCGTAAGATTCAATATGCGCTGCCGAAGGCACGATGTTGGTTAGGTTAGCTAAATAACTTCTACCGCCAATTAAATCCAACTGGTGTCGTTCGTCTAATTGGCTGGTTAAAGACAAAATATCAATAGCTTCTTTTTTTTCAAATAATTCTAAAATCGTATCATAGATAATTCCGTGTGCCGTTTGATAAAAATCGTCAGAAGTGATGATGTCGGCGATTTTAATGATCGCATCCTTGTCAATCATTAAAGCGCCCAACAGTGATTGTTCGGCCTCAAGGTTTTGTGGTGGCAATTTTCTTAAATTATTGATAGCTGATACTTCGCTCATAAGTTTGGTTAACAGCTTCCATTTTACACTGTTTGGAGGGTTCTGGCAATCGGCCTTTTAAACAGATTATCAACTAAATTATCAACAACCAAAAAATATGTTATAATTCAATATTATAATAAAAAATATGATAAATACTCAAGATATTTATGCAGTAGTCGGAGTTTCTTCTAATATTGAAAAATATGGCTACAAAGTTTTTAATGATTTATTAACCGGCGGTTATCAGGTGTTTGGGGTTAATCCGAAGGGCGGAGAGGTTGCCGGTCAAAAACTGTATGCTTCTTTGGGTGATTTGCCTGAGCCGGTTGATTGCTTGGTATTAGTAACTCAGCCCGAGGTATCAGAAAAATTAGTTCAAGAGGCGATTGATTTGGGAATAAAAAAAATTTGGTTTCAGCCCGGTAGTGAAAGTGAGACGGCTTTGGAGTTATGTCGCTCCGCTCAAATTGAAAGCATTAGCAATGCTTGTATTATGGTTCAAAGACGAAGCGTGTAATTTTTTATAAAATAATAAAAAGCGCCTACTTGTGGTAAGCGCTCAAAGATCGATTCAGCGTTGATTAAGAAGGGGCAATAATTCGGAAAAAGAAAATCTGTCTCTGCCGTCTTGATAGGGTGGAATCAAGAATTTGGTGGAATATAAGGGTGCACCATCAAAGTCGTTGATCGGGTTGTCGCCAATAATCATCAGAGCCGTTGGATTGATGTTGAAATATTCAAGAATCACCTCATAGCGCTTAGGACGCATACTTAATGGGAAAAAAGCATCAAAAACTTCAATACCGAAAGGTACCCGTCCCTGAAAGGTGGCCGACAAATCCAAATGAAGATTAGTTAAATCAGCATCAGAGCTGGTGACGGTCTTAATTCCAAGATCTTTTGCTCGTAAAATAAATTCAGCAAAGCCCTGTCGCGGAGGCATGGCATTTTCGGGATCAGTGGAACAGAGAATCGTGCCATAAACATCAAATGCGATTACTTCAATTTTTGGCATCAGTATTTCTCCCTTGTTTGATGATCACTGGTTTTTTATAAAGGACTTTTTTCAGTATAATACAAAAACAATAAAAAAAGCAACTCTTTTGGTTGGAGTTGTTTTTGTTTTAGTGTGTGGGAGTTTTTTTATGCGCCCAGCAGGATTCGAACCTGACGTTCCGCGGTAGCGCTGAATGCTCCTTTGGTCGCATTCATCGACTCTCGCTTCGCTCGCTTCTACCGTCGCATAAGTGATCTTCTATGATGCTCTTGTTTTAGTGTGTGGGAGTTTTTTTATGCGCCCAGCAGGATTCGAACCTGCGACCATCAGCTTAAAAGGCTGTTGCTCTACCAGCTGAGCTATAGGCGCGTATTGTGTTTATTATTTTAGCATATTATTTTTATTTTTGCAAGTATAATTTTGTTTGTAAATTAATAAATAATAAAAAGAGCAGTTTTTTGACTTGCTCGGGTCTGTTCGTAAATTAACGCAATCTTTGAGTTACAAAGCTTGACAGATCCACTCTGTCGCGCAAAAGTTCTTCTCTGGTAATCGCGCTTCTTAGTAATTCCTCTAGTGAGGTTTCACCGTCTAAAACCAAGGATAGGGCAAATTCGGTCATGGGCTTGAAATTATTTTCTTTGGCTTTTTTAAGCATCACCAAATATTCTTTTTGGCCTCGACAAATCAAGTCACGCTCTTCTTGAGTTGGAAACCAAAGCTCGGGCACCAAAACTCGTTTATCAAAACCGGTTCCGGAACAGAAAACGCAATGTCTGGTCGGACCACGTCGTAAACATCTGATATGTTTTTGCGCCAATCCCGATAAGTCCAAAAAATCATTAAATTCATCAAAGCCATTATATTCTTCAGTGCAATTGCGACACAATCTTCTGGCTAATCGTTGAGCGATGACTACTGACAGAAGGGGAATGATCATTTTGGCATCAACACCAAGATTTTCAAATCTCCCCGGCACACCCAAAGCTGAATCGGCATGTAGGGTAGAAAAAACAAGATGTCCGCTACTAACCATTTGTGCAACCATGATGGCTGTTTCTGAATCTCTAATTTCTCCAATAAATATAACATCAGGGTCTTGACGCATAAATGATTTAGCACAGGTTGCAAAATTCAAGCCAACTCGTTCATTGATAGAAACTTGAGTAATTCCCGGTAATTGGATTTCTACCGGATC
>CAZYUN010000046.1:2893-6681 GCA_964650755.1 uncultured Gammaproteobacteria bacterium | reverse complement strand
TTTCTAATTATACGGGAGTTTTGTCATCTTTAGCGACCATTGCTTTTGATACCACCGCTGAAATTATTAATTTTACCGGCGCCAAAGATTATGATTGGTTTGATTATGATAGTGGAGAAAGCTCTTTTGTCAGGTTCGATGCCGAGAACTTAAGGGTTGGTATCGGCACAACGACGCCTTCCCAGAAAATGCATCTTTATGATGGCACTTTGCTTATAGATGGTCCAGCTAACCCCACTCTCGCTGGTACCTATAATACAAGTGGATCAGCCCTTGGAGTCTCTGTCTCTGGCAAATACGCTTATGTTGCTGATGCCGCCTCCGGCCTCCAAATTATTGATGTCTCTAATCCCGCGAATCCTACTTTAGCTGGGACTTATGACACAACAGGCAGCGCCCATAGCGTTTACATCTCTGGCAAATACGCTTATGTCGCTGATGTCGCTTCTGGTCTCCAAATCATTGATATCTCTAATCCCGCGAACCCTACTTTAGCTGGGACTTATAATACGACAGGCAGTGCTTCTGGTGTTTACATCTCTGGCAAATACGCTTATGTAGCTGATTGGAAATCTGGTCTCCAAATCATTGATATCTCTAATCCCGCGAACCCTACTTTAGCTGGGACTTATAATACGACAGGCAGTGCCTACGACGTTTATGTCTCTGGCAAATACGCTTATGTTGTTGATTTTGATTCCGGCCTCCAAATTATTGATATTGGCGGAGCAGATATCCATGCTCTAATGGCGGGCAACATACAAACTAATGCTATTACTGTCTCAGAGAATGTAGATATTGGTAATAATCTCTATGTCGGCAATGGGTTAAATGTTGGCCCGGGCGGCATTATGTCCAACGGTGACCTCTCTATCTTGGGCGACGCCCGCTTCCAAACTGGCGCCACCTCCTCTCTCACTATCTCAGAATTTAGTTTAGCTGGAGCAATTAGTGGCCCACTCCTAACCGGCTACGCTGACACGGATGTCTTGTTGGGAACCGATGTTAATTATCTCGGTATGGCTGATAGGGTCTTGATATTAGAACAAGACGGACTATCTGATTTGTCGCTTATTTTTGCAGCAAGCGATGGCATAACTTCAGCTGCTTTTTCTGTTGCTACTAATACAAGAGCTTTTACTTTTAATAATGCTTTAACTTGGACTTTTGAGAATGAGGAAACAGCTTCCGCTACGCTGAAGATTGATGTTAGCAATAATCAAGTTAGCTTAGATAGCCTCACTACCAACGGTGCCGTCTACTCCAATAACGGCATCCTCACCAACGTTAATCCTTCATCTCGTGACTACAAAGATAATATTCTCGATGCTACCCTAAACGTCGATGCTCTCTTGGGACTTCAAGTTAAAACTTTCAATTGGAAGACTAATGGTCAAAGTGACTTCGGACTCATTGCTGAAGAAATTCAAGAAGTTCTACCCGAACTCTATGTCGACAATGGTCAGATCAAGGGTTATCGGGCCGACCACTTGCCCTTCTACTTACTCCAGATTGCTCAAAGGCAAGCCCTTCAAATCACTGAGTTAGACAACCGTATTGCTTCTGGCACTATCAACTTCGCTTCAACCACCGAAGTTCTTAATCTTCCTGCCCTCCAATCTCTCACGGGTACTTGGAGTATCTCAGCTGATGGAATCCTTACAGCCAAGAAGGTGGTGGCAGAGGAACTTATGGTAGAGAAGGGGGTAACGATTAAAGGTAAGGCTACTGGCGAGTACTATTGTATCTATGTTGAGAACGGAGCAATTAAGACTAGCGCTGGCGAATGTTCGGCTCTCTCTACGCCACCAGTTCCCGAATCAAGCCCAACGCCTCCGCCGGCCGAATTAGAGGCACTCGCTCCAGAAGAGCCAGAGGGTGATACTCCACCAGCTGAAGAAGAGACTCCACCCGCATCTGAAGATCCGGTGACCGGTGAATCGATTTTATCAACAACTACTATAAACGGAGTTACTTCAACTGCCGCGCTGTCTGTGGGTGGCGCTATATTTTCCACTGATTTACTTGGCGGGCCCACAACTCTTTCGACTGACGCTAATGGCAATATTATTCGCACACCTTCAGATATGCGATTAAAAACCGACATCACTCTTTTAGATGGAGTTTTAGACAAGGTTTTAGCGCTTAATCCCGTTTCTTATGGTTGGAAAGATACTGAAAGATTTGGTTCTCAAAGAGAAATTGGTTTGTTAGCTCAAGAAGTTCAAGAAATTTTTCCCGAGGCCGTATCTGGTGGTGCTGAATATTTATCTTTAAATTATCAATCTTTAGTGCCGGTTTTAGTGTCAGCCGTCAAAGAACAACAAAATCAGATCAATTTATTAGCTGAAGGTAAAGAATTATTACCAGTTAGTGATACGCCCAATAATACTTTAACTTTACAAACCAATAGATTGACAGTTAAAGAGAGCGCCTCATTTTATGGTGTTATCAATGTTATTGGTCGGGCCGGCTTTGCCTCTAAAGTCGTCTTTAGTGATCATGTTTATTTTGATCAAGATTCTGCCGGTATAGCGAAATTATCAGCCGGAGCGACCTCAACTCAAATTAGTTTTGTTAAATCTTATGAAGTAGTTCCGATTATAACTATTACTCCGAAATCTAAAACCAATGGTCGCGAGTGGTGGGTGGAACAAGAAAGTACTTCCACTTTTGTGATTGCAATTAACGAACCATTAGATGGTGATTTGGAATTTAATTGGCAGGCGATAGCGGTTAAGGTTAATGATGAGGGTGATAATAATCCTAATGAGGCGGATGTGGTTTTGATTGATCCCCCGGTTGAAAATAATATAATTATTAATACTATTAATAGTTTAGAAGATTTTAATAATTCGCCAGACGAAACCACCCCAACAATTTCTGATAATAATGAAAATAATTTAGAAGTTCAAGAAAATCCAACTATTGAAAATGAAGATACGCAATCAAATGATAATAGCGACAATCAAGATATTCCTTCAGATAATAATGACGAAAATCAAACAATTATACCTATAGATAATATTACAAATAATCAAGATGAGTCGATTATTGAAGTTGTTGAAATAGAAAGCGATTAGTATTTGATTGATTTGAATTTTTTATTTTTTTGTTTTATTATTAGATGACAGTTAAATTTTAATTTATGAAAACAATATATTTAGATAACGCGGCAACAACGCCGATGGATCCTCGGGTTCTGGAAGCGATGTTGCCTTATTTTAACCAAGAATTTGCTAACGCCTCGTCAATTCATTATGCTGGTTCACGAGCAATGTCGGCGGTTATTGCTTCTAAGTCAAAAATTGCTGATTTTTTGACTTGTTCCGCGAATGAGGTGATTTTTACCAGTGGCGCTACCGAAAGCGATAATTTGGCTATTTTTGGGGTTTTAGGGTCTATTCTGGGTGCAAATAAACAAAACAACCAAAAACCACACTTATTGGTTTCGGCCATTGAGCATGAAGCAATTTTGGAGCCAGCAAAACATTTAGAAAAACAAGGTGTAGTTGATTTGGATATTATTCCGGTTAATACTGATGGTTTAGTTGAATTGTCTGTAATTAAAAAAATGATTAAAGATAATACGGCTTTAATTTCTATTATGTATGCCAATAATGAAATTGGCGTAGTGGAGCCGATTGATAAAATTGGGGTTTGGCTGGAAAAAATCAATCAAAAAAGATCACAAAAAATTTATTTTCATACTGATGCGACGCAGGCCGTTGGCTATCTTGATTGTTCTGTTAAAAAACTCAAAGTTGATTTGTTGTCTTTTTCGGGAC
>CAZYUN010000046.1:0-2793 GCA_964650755.1 uncultured Gammaproteobacteria bacterium | reverse complement strand
TATCTTGATTGTTCTGTTAAAAAACTCAAAGTTGATTTGTTGTCTTTTTCGGGACATAAAATTTACGGCCCCAAGGGGATTGGTGTTTTGTATTTAAAGAAGGGTGCGCCAATCAAGCCAATGATTTATGGTGGCGGTCAAGAAAAAAAGATTCGTTCCGGTACTTATAATGTTGCTGGCATTGTTGGTTTGGCTGAAGCGATAAATATTTTATCTAATACAAAAGAAAAAAATTTAGAAATCAAACGTTTGAAAGCTTGGCGCGATTTATTAATTAGGGAATTATTAAAAATACCCAAAGCAAAATTAAATGGTGACAAAAAAAATCGTTTACCAAATTCAGTCAATATCGTTTTCCCCGGTGTTGAAGGTGAAAGTATCGTTTTAATGTTATCCAAAGAGGGGATTATGGCTTCTACCGGCTCAGCTTGTTCTTCTGGATCATTAGACCCCTCTCATGTTTTGTTGGCTATCGGTTTAAAACCAGAAGTAGCCCATGGTAGTTTGCGTTTGAGTTTGGGCCGTTTTAATGAAATTTCTGATATTGAAGCAGTTATTAAAATAATGCCGGTTATTATTAAAAAATTAAGGCAAATCTCACCATTGAAGTAATTGAAGTGGTGGTAATAAAAAACCGGAGTAAGTCCGGTTTTTTAGTTTGTTGGCGTGTTGCTTTCGGTGGAGGTGGTTAGTGTTGATTGCTGGTATTGAAAAATATTTGGCAAATCTTTGGTGTCTATTAGTTGCTCTTTTTTTTGTTGCCAGATGTTAATAAAATTATTAATTTTTTCAAATTTTTGTTTGTCTATTTGCTCACCCAAAAGATCTCCCTTTAAAGATATTACAAATCTAGCATCAGCCATCGTCAAATAAACTTTTTGATATAAAAAATACATAAACCAAATAACAATTAAGCACATCAAAAAAATAGTAATCGGATAAATATACTTTGATATTTTTAGGGAGTCAATATTTTTTTCATTTCTAGATAATTTTAAAAAACTTAAAGAAAAATTTATTTTATTCTTCTTGTTTTTTGTAGTTTCTAGTGGCGATTCATTTTGTTCTATTGTCTTTTGTGTTTCTGACATTACTTTATTGTTTAAGAGTATAAAAAGCCCCATTCCAATTGGCTAGTAACTGTTCATTTTTAGTGTTTATCAAAGAAAAATCATCAGCTATTAAATAAAATTCCAAACCCTCTATTTCATTAATAAATGAATTGATTGCCTTCCAACTGCCACTAAAGGACATTGATAGTTGGTGTTTGTAGATATTTTCGTTTATTTTTTTGCCATTAAAATCCGGTTTAGCTGAAAATTCAAGTTGATTTTTTTCAGCTAAACCCTCTAATAAATTAAGTAATTCCAACTCTTGCCCTTGATTTAAAAAAATTTTTTCTATTTTCGGAATTTCGTTTTCAACCGTTTGTAAATCGGCTTGAATATTTCTGATATTAAGTCCCAAATTCATTCTTTTTTCAAGTTCTTTTTTTTCGGAAGTGATTTGCCCATTAATTTCAAAAATTTTTGTCATCGCCGGATAAATAAAAATTACCCCAATAGACAATAATAAAATCAATAACAAAGACATGCCGATTAGTTGTTGGTGTTTGCTGTTCATATTTCAGGTTCGTTAAGCTCAATGGTTATTTGAAATTGATTGTTTTCTTTGTTAACTAAATTATCCATTGGCAGATTAATTTTTTTAATCCACTTAGTCGTTTCTAAAGAATTTTTTAGCGATAATAAATCATTTCTGGTTTTGGCGGTGCCCGATAGTTCTATGGTTTTTTGTTGAAAAAAGAATCTGATTTGATTATAACTGATTGAGGCGGGCGTGATTGTTGTTAGTTGCTGAATTAATTGGCCCAAATGATAGCGGTTTTTTTGCAGATTATCTATAGTTTTCAACTTGTTATTGATTGTTTTTATTTTTAAAGCGGTTTGTTCTTGTGATTTGAGTTGCAAGGAGTTAGTCACAATCAAATCAGCAAGTTGTTTTTCTAAATAATATCTTGAGACCCAAAGCATAATAGCGATAATTGAAGTAAATAAAATAATCAAAACAACCGCTTCTTTAATCGCCGAATAAAGTCGTTGATTTTTCAGTTGCTTTTTTTTATTTGATGGTAGTAAATTAAGAGTGATCATAAAAACTATTGGGATTGATGCCACGTAAGGCCAATCCTATGGCCGTAATAAATGATTGGCTTTTTTCTTTGGTAAAGAATTTAGGATAATTGTTTTTTATTTTTTTGAATGGTTCACTGATAAGTGTTTCAATGCCAGAAAATTCTTGGATTACTTGACCAATGTTTTTTAGGTTAGCGCCACCACCGCATAGATAGATATTTTTAATCTCTTTGGCTTGAGGAAAATTGGCGTAATAAAAATTAATGGCTTCAATAATATTTTGTGATAAATTTTTCAGTTGGGGTTTGAGTATTTCAGCGATAGCTCCTTGGCTTTTTTGAGTGTCCAGTCCGCAGATTAGCTTGGCTTTTTCGGCCTGTTCTTTGGTTAAATCAATCGCTTCAGCAATAATATTGGTGATGTTGTCGCCTGATAAGGGCAAACTGATGGCAAATTGAATGGTTACTCCGTCATATAAAAATAAACCGGTGCGATTTTTTCCGATGTCAACAATGATTTGTGGTAGATGGTTATGATTGTGCTCAATTAAAAGATTATAAATCGCTGAGGATTCTATTTCTAAAACAGCCGGCTCAATTTTTGCGGTTGTAAAAACTTTTAAGTAGTCATCAATAATATCTTTGGGTGATGCTCCGGC
>CAZYUN010000045.1:5282-6970 GCA_964650755.1 uncultured Gammaproteobacteria bacterium | reverse complement strand
ATGCTTGGTTGTCAGGCCTATAAAGATCGCAACAGCAATGACCGTTATATTAAATCATTCCAATCATTATGTAGAAAAGAGGCGGTTGGTTGTGAGGCGCTCATAGACACTCATAATTCGGCCTCACCCGATTACCAAGAGTTTAATACCGGCAATGATTTGGGTTCAAATGATGTTGATAAAACAATTGTGCCGGCCGATAATGTAGTGTATTTAGTTAATGACAAAAAATACGCTTGCGATGCCTCTAACAAGGGTTGCCAAGCTTTGGGTTTACCCAACACTGATTCTTCTGATCAGCATCCGAGTTATCAAACCGTTTATCTAAAAGTTGATCCTGATCGTTTTGATACTGATTTGTGTAAACACAATGAGTTGTGGTGCGAAGAATATGCCGGCTTTAATTCTCTTGAGTATTTCAAAAATCCTCACGGCAAAGTTTTGAATTTTAAAGATAATAAATGGTATCAAGCTAATAATTCTTCTGCTGTTGATAATAGCTTACTCAGTTTTGATCAAATTTTTGGCAATGGCAATGCACCTGGCTATGAAAAACAACAACCTCTTGGTCCCTATAATGTTCTTAATGAAAAAAATAACACCTATAGTGGTTGGGTCGCGACTTGCGCCAAAGAACAATCAACCTGTAATGAATATATTGATCCTTTGGCCGATAATTATACCCCACTCAAACCACTGACTCAGGGTGAAGCTACTTATCAATTGCGAAGCCATACTTTGTATGCTATTAGTGGCGGTGGTTATGATTTGGTTAGTTTAGCTGATGACTGTGGCAGTTTAGAACAGGTTAACGGCAATCCTTGGTTGTTATATCTAAAGAGTGATGAGGGTTCTTGTGTTGCAACATTTGTTGGCGCAAGCCAGGATTTTGGCATCACTAAAGCCGGAGTTTATCATGTTTTTAAAAATTCTGTTGATTATAGTTCTTGTAATGGTTTGGTTGATTATCGTGATGGTTGTATTTTGGTTGATGATAGAAGTCAGCTGAATTATAACGCTGACTCATCTCAGCGCGTTGCTTATTTGTCTTATAATCCAAAAATCACTTATCAACAAAATATTGAACAACAAAAGCCGGTTTCGCCATCAGTTTTGTTAAGCGGGAGTTGGCCATCTACTTCAACCAGTAAAATAGTCAAAGCTAAAGCCGATCGCGAATGCGCCAGTTGGTTGTATTGTAATAGTTATCAGAAAAAAGACGCTAAAGATACTAATCAAGGTTATGGTGAGCAGGATTCTTGTTTGTCTTTAGCTTCTTGTTCTTATGCCGACAAAAACGGTAATTGTTTGGTGTTTGAAAATTATAGCTCTAATCCATCAGCTATTACTTATTCAACCACTACTAAATCAACTGCTAATTTGACGGGTTATGCTTATGTCGGAACCACTGCCGGAGACGCTTCATTGGTTGGTTATTATCCATTCCATTTGATGAGTCAGGTTGGTTTGGCTGCGCCGGTGGCTAATAGCGGTTTTGAAGATACTTTTGGTGAAACCGAACAGCCAATCGGTTGGTCTTCTTATGACGGTGAGGGTGATGGACAGAAACAGCCAGCTGGTTGGGACAAATATAAATTCGCTTCGGTTTTTGATCCCAAAAATGCTCCTGAGGGCAGTTCTTATTTGTTGCTAAATACTTTTTATCAAGTTAATTCTGAACAAATAGA
>CAZYUN010000045.1:1701-5182 GCA_964650755.1 uncultured Gammaproteobacteria bacterium | reverse complement strand
AAATTGGCTCGTTCTTGCCGTATTTTCCCGGCTCAAGATGCCAAGTCCTGCGCCTATTGGGATGATAATAATTATTATTATGGTCAATATGGTTATTGTTTGTTAAGAGATCCACTAAATAGTCAACAATGTTTGCAGTGGCTACCGATAGATAGTTTGCAGGGCGAGATCACTAGTGAAATTTCGGGTTATTTTGGACGCGCTCCTTTGTATTATTGTTTAGAAGAGGACACCATTGAAGTGAAAATGAATCGTTTTGCTGCTAATGTTAATGTTAATAGCGCAAATATTAATGAACAATACCAAGGATTAGCTTCACTTAATAATACTGCTGTTAAATTTTTGCCATTTATTCGTGATGCCGAATATGATGCTTTATTTAGATATCCCTATATTAAATTTTTTAAATTCACGGGATTTATAGGTGCTAGAGTTAAGAATTTATACTGTGCCGGTACTGTTAAAACCAATATGCATCCTCATGGAGCCAGTATTGGTTGGAGTACTTTAATTTGTTGGGATGGTAATAAGCCAAAGTTTATTCCTATTATTGGTGGCCCAATGACTGATGGTGATGTGTCTTTTAGATCAGATTCTCAATTAGATGGGAATGATATTGGTATTTTGATAGATGATTTTATAAGTCGGTTAATAGGAAATTTGGAAAATTTAGTTCCTGGGATTGGTCAATTCTTTAGTAGTTTGATTTGGCGTTTTGAAGTGGATACTTGGGGTGGATGGGGTTTATTTTATGTTCCTTTTTCTGATCAATATACGGTACCCGGGGCAATTTTAAGGGTTCCCTGGGGTTTGGACGGCGGAGCATTAAGTATTGCTATAGGTGCTCTACAAAATGCTATTGGTGGAAATGGTCAAGTTGCTGGTATGATGAAAATGAAAATCATTACTGAAGATGATGACTCCTTTGGTTCCGCTATAACTGATCCCATTAGTGATTTGGGTGGGGATATTTTGGGTTTTGCTATGCAAGTTAATGGTGCAACACATTCTGAATCGGTTGGTACTGTTGTGGCCGGAACTATTTCTGGAAAATTTAATGTTCAGTATTGTAAAAAATTAGTTAAAGTTGTTAATTCTTCCGGAGCATCTAAGGCCTGGACTAATCGTGTTAATCCTGGTTCTGGTTATATTTTGCCTGATAATAAGAGTCGAATTGGTAGATATTTTTATGAGGATCCCTTTGATTATGATAAGTTTTTAGTTTGCCCCAACAACTATCAATCATCAGATTATTCTCCTTTTGGAGCTATGGTTGCACCATCAAATGCTCAGGATCCTGAGGCCTGGGATAGTCGCGAGGGGGCAGTGAATAGACAACCACTTTATTATGAGCCACCACGCACCCAGGCCTTTCAATCGCCTTATCAAGCTAGAATGGGAGAAGTTCATGATATTAATGCTTTAAAACATATTTTTGCCGAAAGTTACGGTGCTTGGATCTGGAATCAAGATGATGAAAATTCTTATAATAATGGTTATAAGTTTATTAATTCTCCATCTTTAAGCTGGTCCGTTCCATCAAATTATTGCACAAATGCTTCAGGAGAGGAAGTTGGTTATAGACCATATCCCTCTGGTAGTGGATATGGTGATAATGAGCTTTGTTTGGTTAGGCCATCTATTTGGGTTAGTGGTTATAGTGTTGCTAACGGTAATACTATGAGATTATCCTTTAATGTTAAGGGTGATACTAATCAATTACCAATCACTGGTTATACTATTTATTGGGGTGATGGCGAGATGACCTCTTATACTGGAGTTAATTTGCGTAATCGACAAAGCCTTGAGGAACCGTTTGTTGTTTATCATACTTATAATTTTGAAAAAATAAAGCAAAATTGTGATGATACACTATCCAATAATCCTGATTCTCATCCCGATAAATGTTCTGCTTTGATTCGTGGCAATTTGGCTGATGTTAAAATTGGTATTAATATTTCTGATAATTGGGGTGCCGAAGCTATAAATTATAAAATTATTGAAGGTAGAATTTCTAGTCAAAATCTTAATGATTTTGTAGAAAGTTTTGATGACACGCCCCCGACAATAGCCCCAATGACTGGGCAAGAAAAATGCGATTTAAATCTTTTTTCTGCTTCTGATGGACATGAATGTATTAAAAATGAACCTTGTTGCGGAAATAATTGTAAATGGTTAACTAATAGTGGTTTAGATGCTTCGGGTAATCAATGTGTTCTTGATGGCTGTCAGGGTTTGAATATTCGCAAAACAGGAGCTCATTTATTAAATGAAAGTAATGATAATTGTTGTGATTCGGCGGAAGATTGGAATAATGATGATGCTTGTCCATTAAGGGAGGGTGATTCTTTTAGCATTAAGTGGTTAGGTAATCAGGGCGGTAACTTGTTAACTGGTTTTCATTTTTTATCAAATAATTCTGGTGATTGGGATCCGGATGATTGGGTCGATACCCCGGCTAATATGAGTTTTGATGGATATAACACACCAAATAGTCCAAATTGCGAGAAAACAAATATTTTTGATCAAGATGGAGATTTATTGACTAACCTTAGTTATACTGAGGATGATGGTAGAAAGGCTCAGTGTGTTTTTAATAGTTTAAATGCTAATCGCCTTGATGCTCGTGGTGATTGGGAACGTTTTAAATTTTGTAGTAGTGTTACAACCACACAATCGAGTGATAATGATTATGATATTTGCGATGGCGATCAGGATGGCTACAATGATATTGGTAATAATATATTTGCAAGTAGTGATATTAATGATATTGGTAATAATGGTATTTATTATTTATCTGTTACAGGAATGCCTATAACAAATACTCAAATTTCTAAATCACCTCAATATAATGAAGAACAGTATCGTGGTAGAATTTTAAGCTATACTCACAATCTATTAGATGATTCAGTTTTTGGACGTGGTTATCATTCTACGGTTTTTGGTCCTAAAAGTTCCGGTGATCAGGGAAAATTTTATAATTTGAAAAATCAGGGACCAGGCGCAGTCACTGCTTTACCAATTAAATTAATTAAAGAGATGGGCTCTTTGGGTACTCAACTTAAAAGAGGTGATATTTTTAGTATAAAAACTGCTGGTACAGCAGTTAGTAAAATTAAATATAGATTTTTGAAAGTTACTGATAATTTTGAACAAACACTTATTATTCCTGGTAGCGGAACTAGTGGCAGTGGTTGCGGTTATGTTGATCATGACGGCAATCAACATAATTGTAGTGGTCCCAGGGCATTATTTCAGATTTGTGGTATTGATGGTGATTGTTACAACTCCTCCGGCAACATTTATGACGGCCTGCCCTCTTATTGTATTCCCACCAATCCATAAAACAACATTAACTTTTTAGCGATAAAATAAATATGATTTTTTTGAAATCACAAAGTAATAAAAAAAGGTTGACTAAACTCTTAGTTATTGGGTTTTTGGTTTTAGCTGGTTTGGGTTTTGGTGGGGGTGTTGGGGC
>CAZYUN010000045.1:0-1601 GCA_964650755.1 uncultured Gammaproteobacteria bacterium | reverse complement strand
TTGGATCGCTTGTTGATGCTCATAATTAATGTCATGTTTTCGGTTGTTTTGTTTAATAATTTTGTTCATCAACCAATAGTAATTAGTGGTTGGGCGATGATTCGAGATTTATGCAATGGTATTTTTATTATTTTGATGATGGTAATGGCAGCGGGAATCACCGTCAAATTTCCCGGTTATCAGTGGCGTTCAATGCTACCGAAGATTTTGTTGTATGCGATTTTAGTTAATTTCTCCCTTACTATCACTGGCCTATTAATTGATGTTTCTCAAGTTGTGATGTTGGCATTCGCCGCTCCTTTAGCTACAACAATGGGCAAGGGTTTAATTTTACAAGCTATTGGGTTGCCCGCTAAATATGAGTTTAGTAATCTGTTGGTGCAGAGAGGTGAGAAGAATAGTAATATGACAATTGGGTGGACAGATATTATTACTGCTTTATTATTTGCAGTTGTTGCTTCTATTATTGCTATTGTGGTTGTGGGGGCGATTACTTTAACTTTGATTTGGCGTATTATTTTGTTGGTATTTTTGTGTGTTTTGTCGCCCTTGCCATATATTGCTCGTTCTACTGACAAAATTAAACAAATAGGAATGTTATCTTCTGAATGGAATAGTCGTTTTACAAATATGTTGGTAGTTGGACCGGCAATGATGTTTTTTCTGTATTTGTCTTTCAATGCTATGCAACTGAGTGTTAATAATGGTGGTGATGCTTTATTGCAAGATGAAAATGTTACTGCCGCTATTACTCAAAGAGAAAGTGATCCAAGATATGGTGATGCTACTCCATTAGATCAAACCGAATATACAGATTATAATGCCATCACTAACGCTTTTAGTTTGCAGGGTTTGTTTAAGTTTTTGTTAGTAGTTGGATTTTTGTGGCTATCACTAGAAATGGGCAAGAAGTTTGGTGATGCGGCTTCATCTATTGCCGGCAAAGCACAGGGCAAAGTTCTCTCTGGTTTGAAAAGTTATTCCGGCTTTAATTTAGGCATGAAGGGAGTTAATTTAGGCATGAAGGGAGTTAAGGCGGTGGCTGACAAGGCATCTGCATTGCCTGGAACTGCTGTGAAAATGGCGGGAGCTAAGCTTGGTACTGGCACTTTGGGTTTAACTTCTGTGGCGGTTGGTGGACTTGGTTCAATAACTGGTTTAACTGGATTACAAAAATTGGGTGAAGTTGGAAAACAATGGCGTCAAGATGTTTTGGGTGGTCGTCGAAAGAATAGACAAGCAAAATTGTCTAAGTTTATGGGTAAGATTGGTGCCGGTAGTGATGCTATGAAAGAAAAGTGGGGTGAGTTCACTGATACTGATTTTGCTAAAGGTGCTAAAAAGATTGGTTTGGGGGCAACTTCTGCAGTCACTGGAGCCGGCGCCGCTTTGGGATTAACTGCATTAACTGTCGGTACTGGTGGTGCGATTTTACCAGCTTTGGCCGCCGGATATTTGGGTGGCGGTGGTCGTTTATTAGAAATGGGATTGGGTAAAATGTTTAAGAGTTCCAAAGCAAAGCGTGAAGCTAAAAAACAAAAACAAGATGAAGACAAGTCAAAAGTCAATCAAGTTGTAAAATCAAGTGAAGAGGCGAGAGA
>CAZYUN010000044.1:0-7115 GCA_964650755.1 uncultured Gammaproteobacteria bacterium | reverse complement strand
TTGCTCTAAAATCGCGATTTCTTCTGATGCCATTTTTGACATCTCTAAATCATCTGATTGTTCTTGAAGCATTTTTTTGGCAGCCGCTAATTCGCCCTTGATTTTTTCCATTTGTTTTTTGGCGCCAATAACTTCTTTTAAATCGTCGTATTCTTGAGATACTTCTTTAATTTTGGTGGCATCATTAATCACACTCTCGTCTTGCAACAGTCGTTCTAATTCTTCAAACCTAGTTTGTATTTTTTTTAACTTATCATCCATATTTTTCATTTTTTAATATTTCTTTATATTACTTTAATTTCTGTAAACTACTTCAACTTGCGGATTGTTTTGTTTAAAATTAAGTAAATCTTGCTCGGGGATTTGATGGCCAACATATAAATAATCGCCAATAACAGTATCAGGCGATATATATATTTGTTTTAATGATGTCAGCGAATCCAAATAAATTTCACCTCCAACATATTCTGGCATAATTAGATAAAAACCACTAATTGATTCCAGGGATGTTAGTGATAAACCACCACCGATATATTGTGGTAATTTTATTCCATCAATATTTTGTAGGTTTTTAAAAATCAATGAACCTGAAACAAATTTCGGAAAAGTAACAGTATTAAAAGATCCAACCTCAGGAAACACCATATGACCATAATAACAAACAATATCTCCCGAAGTAAGTTGTTCTATAGTTAGATTATCGTTTGCTGTAGCAACTTGTTCCGGTGAGCAATTATAGAGTTTGGCTAAATCAGTTTTAATGTCTCTATTTTTTTTAATTACATCAAGTAATGCATCATTATTTAGAGTACCAAATATTTTCTTTAAATGATCATCTGTCATTTCAGTATTAGAAAAAGATTTTTTACTATTAGCAGGATCTTTTTTTCTAGCATACAAAAATTCTAATTCATACCTCTTTAGATCAGGATTGGGTTTTTGATATGATCCCAGGGACTTAAAACAACGAGTAATTAAGTGATTTTTTTTCGCCTCATTATCTAACTTTAAAAATCTTTCTTCTTTTATGGAATCAATTATTTCTTTCAACTCCTCTAACTTCTTTCTCGCCTCTTCTTTAGCGTCATAGAGATTATCAAAGATTTCTTTGGAAGTTTTGGTGATGTCTTTGTAATAAGGTGAAGACATGAAGGGTTCGTCCCATTTAACATCAGGCAAAAATGGCACTTGAGACATAAAGTCAGAGAACTGTTGTTTTAGATCTTGATGTTGCTGTTTATATGCTTTTAGTTTGGAGATGGCTTGAGGACAGTTGAAGGGCATATGATAAGAGGAGTTAGATGTTATTATTAAATTAAATTCTCACCGAGACACGGAAATGTTCACAGTCTTTACTATCATGATACACAGATCCCAAGCTAATTCTAGAATTGCTGGAATCCCATGCGCCACATGGAATTTGACCGTTTGGAGACATTGGAAAGTTCATGAAGCTAGAACATCTTATTGAAAAACTTCTTGAGTTGTTGTCCAAGGGACATATGTATTCTAGTTGGTGTTTGGCTAATCTGTTGGTGAAACGGTTTTGTAATGATAAATATTCACCAATACTCATGCAATCAATTAAAAGTTTCGGATTGAGTTCTTGAATTTCTTTTAATTTTTCTCTTTGATTATATAGATTGTTTGCTCTTTTTGGGAAGAATTCGGAAGTGAAAATGTATGGTTTTTCGGGAATGTTTCTAATAGAAATCTCTAACAAACTCTGCCCCAACAAACCCTGCCCCCCAGGATTTTCGCCAATCAGAGGGGCTAATTGTTTTTTTAGTTCCAATATAGCTTCTTCCGATAATGATCTGTTATTTTTGATTAGTTCAGCTATTTGAATCATGAATGGCATCAGTTTGTCAATGTGGTCCCAATGATCACTATCTTCAACTTCTTGTTTTTTACCATCATCAACAAAAATCGGCTTGAGTTTAGTAATGGCTGTTGTAAGTCCTTTAAGTTGAGCCAAACGCCCTGGCATAAAGATAGGAATCTCGCCTTGTTCAATACGGGACTTAAGGTTTTCTAATTGTTGTGGAGTTAATTTAAGATCTTGGATGTTATCGGGCAGATCATTAACCCATTCAGTTAGTCCGGCTTGTCTATAAGCATCTTTGTCCTGAGTTAGTAGTTCCTGAAGATTAATCTTAATATCTCTTCTTTCATTAAGTGGATGCAACCAATACCCATAGGGACTAAGAGCATCTTTAACTATAAATAAATATGGATACCCACTAAGTTCTCTTAACTCCTCTAATTTCTTTCTCGCTTCTTCTTTAGTATCATAGAGATTATCAAAGATTTCTTTGGGAGCTTCAGTGATTTTTTTGTAATAAGGTGAAGACATAAAGGGTTCGTCCCATTTAACATCAGGTAAGAATGGGGCTTGAGACAAAAGATCATCAAAAATTGTTTTAAGTTTTTGATGTTGTTGTTTGTATGCTTTTAGTTTGGAGATGGCTTGAGGGCAGTTGAAGGGCATATGAAAAGGGGATTTAGTGTTATGTTTTGTAATTATTGAGTTATTGTGGATTTGTGGGCTAAGAAAAAATATAAGTAATTAAGATTTTAATTTTTATTTGGACGCACGAAGACGAAGCTATCTCCATAGCCAAATACTTTCACACTAGTATCAACACAGTCAAGAAATGGAAGTTCTTCAAAAATATTAACACAGAATATCAATGATTTATTTTGCTTCATGCCAATATAGTATTTTTCGTAGATTGTCTGTTTCTGATATTGAAGCCGGAGTTGTGGTCCTATTTCTGGTGGGCAAAATTCCAAACCAAGATCCTTGGCTTTTTTAAATATTTTTTCAATTTTTTCTCCATAAGGAATCCCCAGACAATCCATCGTTATAATTATAATATTTTTTTCAGATTCTTGATCCGAAACAACAAAATCAGGTTGACCCATAAGATGTTTAGCCCAATCATCAATTACGCCACCCTGAGCTTTAATTGCTTTAACAAAATCAGCTTTAGTTTTAAGTCCTGTGCCCAGTTTAATAGTTTTTTGTTTGATTTTACCTTCGGGGAATTCAGTATAAATATACTCTACATTTTGGGGTAAAACTTGAAAGAAGTTAGGGAATAATTCTCCTACATACGCCTTGATTTCTATCTTGTCTTTAATGGCTTGTTGAAGTTCTTGTTGATTATGAACAACTTGATTTGGAGTGCAATCAAATATTTTTAACATATCAGCGTTTTTGTCACGATGACTGATAAGCGCTCTTAGTCGTTTATCTAAAGTATTAAAATATTCATAATACAAAAATTCTAATTCATATCTCCTTAAATCGGGGACTGGTTTTTGATATTCTAGTAACTCATCTGATTTTTGTCTGGGTTTACAACAACGAGAATAAAGATAATCAATTTTTTGTTCGTAAGTTAGTTTTAAGAATTCTTTTTCTGTTATAGGTTCTTGATATCCAATTTCCTCTTTGAACTCCTCTAACTTCTTTCTCGCCTCTTCTTTAGCGTCATAGAGATTATCAAAGATTTCTTTGGAAGTTTTGGTGATGTCTTTGTAATAAGGTGAAGACATGAAGGGTTCGTCCCATTTAACATCAGGCAAAAATGGCACTTGAGACATAAAGTCAGAGAACTGTTGTTTTAGATCTTGATGTTGCTGTTTATATGCTTTTAGTTTGGAGATGGCTTGAGGACAGTTGAAGGGCATAATAATTTAATTATAGATTACTATAATTATTATAACTGAAATAAAAAGAACCCGCCACTATCGGGTAGCCGGCTCTTTTTTATTTAAACGAATCTATTTTCTAATGATTTTAATACCTTCTTGTTCGGTTTTTTTGGCTGCTTTCAAAGCTTTTTGTTTTTCTTTCTTTTCTGTTTTCTTGACTACAGTTTTAGCTTTCGCTTCGGTTTTTTTGTTAAATTTATCAACTCTTCTGGCGGTATCTAATAATTTTTGCTTGCCGGTATAAAAAGGGTGGCAGGCGGAACAGATTTCAACATTGATTTCAGAAGCTGTTGAACCGACGGTAAAAGTATTGCCACAAGCACAAATGACCTTGGCATCTTTATGATAGTTCGGATGGGTATCTTTTTTCATAATTAAATATTTTCTTATTTTGCGCCTTTTAACAAAGCTTAATCAGATTTTACCTATTTTTTTAAAAAAAGTCAAGAATAATTAGTATAAAAAACAGATTAACGCCTAAAATACTAAAAAAACCCAATAAATAAGGGTTTTTTGCTAATCTCTCTCATCTATTATTTAACTTAAAATAATAATTTGACAACTTCTGCTGTTTTTGCTATATTAATGCTATCAAAAAACGCCTTGGAGCGTTTTTGAGTTTAATAATAAATCCCTCATACTTTTTATTTTTCCTTGTCCTTCAATTCCCAAATTAGGAGCTGACGGATCAATAAAAGTAGAGGCAGAAAGGAAAAACTATGCAAAACTTAACTTTGAATGACTTGCTTCAAGCAGGCGTTCATTTTGGCCACCAAAAGGCCAAATGGCATCCAAAAATGAGATCATTCTTGTTCGCCGAAAGAAATGGCGTGCATGTGATTGATTTGGAAAAAACCTTAGAAAAATTACAAGAGGCCTCAGAATTTGCCGAAAAAATCGGAGAAAATGGTGGTTCTATTTTGTTTATTAGCACCAAAAGCCAAGCTAAAAACATTATTGAAAAATATGCCACTCAAGCTGGTATGCCTTATATTAAAGAGCGTTGGGTAGGTGGACTTTTTACTAATTATTCTAACGTTGGAAAATTAATTAAAAAATACAAAAGCTTAAAAGAACAACGCGATTCTGGAGCTTTATCCAAATATACTAAAAAAGAACAAGTTGAATTTGGCAAAGAAATTGAAAGATTAGAAAAAATGGTTGGTGGTTTAGAGGGAATGACCAAATTACCCGATGCTATTTTTGTGGTTGACGCCAAACGCGAAAAGACCGCGATTTTAGAAGCCAAAAAACGCAAAATTCCAGTTATCTCTTTTGCCGACTCCAATATCAACCCCGATATGATTGATTATCCGATTCCGGCTAATGATGATGCCGTCAATTCCATTGATTTAATTACTCGAACTATTGCCGAATCAATTAATTTTGGCAAAGTCAAACAATCCAAAGAAAAGAAAGCTGAATAATCTTTTAGTTGATTATTCGAAAAGATATTAATGTAATATCTTTTGGGGTCTAAAGATTTTAATGATGATTAGAATTTTTGGCCTAATGAAAATTAAAATTTAATTATTAATTTAAAAATTATGCCTATTGATCTTAAATTGATAACTCAATTGCGCGAAGCAACCGGTGCCGGTTTAAATGATTGCAAAACAACATTAGAAGAAGCTGGCGGTGATTTAGATAAAGCAATTGAATTGATGCGCAAAAAAGGTGAAATCAAAGCTGCCAAAAAAGCTGATCGCGTAGTCAAAGAAGGTGTTGTTGCTTTAGCCGGTGATAACAAGAGATGCGCTGTTGTTGCTTTGGCTTGTGAGACCGATTTTGTCTCTAGAGGCGATGAGTTTCGTGCTGTCGCTCAAGAATTGGCTGACAAATTATTAAGTTCTGATGCTGATTCATTTCAAACAGAAGCTGAAGCAAAGGTGAAGGATTTGGTTTTAAAAATAGGCGAAAATATTCAATTGGCCGGATCTGGCATATATGAAGGCGAAATGATCGGCCGTTATTTGCATGCTAACAAAAAAGTTGCTGGCATTATTGTTCTAAAAGGTGCTGATCAAGCAGTTGCTGATGATGTTGCTATGCAAATTGTCGCGATGTCGCCAAAATGGCTAAAACCGGAAATGGTAGAAATTGAAGTGATTGAAAAAGAAAAAGAAATCTATCGCGAACAATTAAAAAATGAAAATAAACCAGAGGCCATTTGGGACAAAATCATTGACGGCAAATTAGCAAAATTTTATGAAGAGTATTGTTTAATAAACCAAGCTTTCATCAAAGACGAAGACAAAAAAGTCAAAGATTTGCTGGGTGATGCTGAAATTATTGATTGGGCGAGATTTCAAGTTTAAAAATAGTTATTGTTTTAAATTATATTCAACTTATTAGATAGTGGTGGCAAAAGTTTTGCCACCATTTCCAATCAGTTGAGGGTTATGAATAAATATGTAGTAGAAATAAATCCTTGGGAAAGGATCATTTGCTCCGATGAATCCGGTTTTAATATCAAAGTCGGGGATTATGTTATTGCCGAAACCGAATTCGGAGAAGATTTCGGCAAAGTATTAGAAATAAAAAATGAAAATACCGAGAGCAACGGTTCTATTAAACGTTTGGCTGACAAAGATGACCAAAAACATAATCGCGCGATAGAAAAAGAAAGATCCAAAGCTATTTTAGAGTGCCGTCAGGTTGTTAATAATTATGCTTTAGAGATGAAAATCGTGGATTGTCATTTTTCTTTTGACGGTCAGCGATTATCTTTTGCTTTTATTGCCGACGGTCGTATTGATTTTAGAGAATTAGTGAAAGATTTGAATCGTCGATTTAATAAAATAATCAGGTTGCATCAAATTGGTGTGCGCGATGAAGCTAAATTATTAGGTGATATTGGTTGTTGCGGTGAAGAACAATGCTGTCGCTCACATTTGAAAAAATTAGGCAATGTTACTTCGGAATTCGCTGAAGACCAACAAATAATTCATCGTGGCTCAGAAAGATTATCGGGCATTTGTGGCAGATTGAAATGTTGCTTGGCTTATGAGGAGCCGGTTTATCAAGAAATTATTAAAAAATTACCCGCCATTGGGATTAAAGTTAAAACCGAACATGGCCGAGGCACGGTTGTCGGTTGGCACGTTTTGCGGTGTTCGGTTGATGTTCAATTAGATAAAGACAGGCCCGAAGATAAATCAGTAATTGTAGAAATCCCCATAAAAAAATAACTTTTGACAAGTTATTTTTTTTGTTATAAGCTACTGTTCAGCACTTTTAAACTCTCAACCACGAAAGGATCATTTTCATGATCAAGAAAGCCAAAAGGCCGACCAGAATTTCCGTCCGGGAATTAAAAAAAATGGCACAGATAGCCAAAGAATATCAACAAATTGAATTTTTGGGCAATAATGAATTGAATCGTTTTTTGG
>CAZYUN010000043.1:0-7219 GCA_964650755.1 uncultured Gammaproteobacteria bacterium | reverse complement strand
ATCTCGCGAGTTTCTTCAGCCGGAGGATTTGTTGTCGGTGTCGGAGATTCTTTGGCTGGTTCGGCATCAATTGTTTCACTTGGTGTGGTGGATGAAACCAATGCCTCTGTCAACTTTTGGACATTTTCTTCACTGACTGTCAAATTAACGACAATTTGTGGCGGAGGTGTAATGTCTGGAGTTTCTGGTGTTTCTGATTCATGAGCTGTTGCTGTCGGTTCTGTTTTTGAATCGTCAGTCGGAGAAACAGAATCAGAACCAGTTGACGGAGTCGAATTATTTTCTGGACGTTCTTTGTCTGTGCTCATGGCAGTACCCTTTGTTTTGTTGTTGGTGTCAAAGTCCGAAGTGTTTATATTGTATCACATTTTTGCCTTTTAATCAAGCGTCATAAGTTTCGTCAAATTGAAAAAAAAATGATAATTTGTTAAAATTGCTATATATGATAAACAAAATTAAAAAATTAATACCTTCTGTTTTAATCTCAAAATACCATTTTTTATTGGCTCATTTGTCGGCTATTTATTATGGTCGGCCGTCAGACAAATTGGTAGTTATTGGTGTGACCGGAACTAATGGCAAGACCTCAACCTGCGAGTTGATTGCTAAAGTGATAGAAGAAAATGACCTTAAGGTTGGTTTGGCATCAACCGCGAAATTTAAGATTGCTGATCGCGAGTGGCTTAATGACAAAAAAATGACGATGCTAGGTCGTTTTGCTTTACAAAAATTATTAAAACAAATGGTTGACGCGAGATGCGGTTATGCGGTAGTTGAAACTTCCTCGCAGGGTATTGAACAATTTCGGCATTCGGCAATTAATTATGATGTTTGTGTTTTTACTAATTTGACTCCTGAACATATTGAAGCGCATGGCGGTTTTGAGAATTACAAAAAGGCCAAATTAAAATTATTCAAACATTTAGAAAATTCAGCACTCAAAAAAATCAAAGGGAAGTTAATTGAAAAAGCTATTGTGGTTAATGGTGATGATTTGCACGCTGTTGATTTTTTAAATTTTAATATCAAAAACAAAATCATTTTTGGCTTGCAAGAAAATTGTAATCCGCGCGCGCAAAATATCAGTTATCAAAAATCAGGCGTTGTTTTTGAGGTTGGGGGCGAACGTTTAATTCTAAAATTATTCGGTCTGTTTAATGTTTATAACGCTTTGGCCTCAATTGCAGTCGCTGATATTTTGGGTTTTGATAGAAAAAAAACAAAATCAGCTTTAGAAAAAATTAACGGCGTGCCCGGTAGAATGGAATTAATTGATAGTGGGCGTGATTTTTTGGTATTAGTGGATTATGCTCCAGAACCCGAGTCTTTGCGCCAATTATTTTTTAATATCAAACAACATCAATTAGTTGAAGGTGGAAAAATTATTCATGTTTTTGGTTCTTGCGGTGGTGGCAGAGATATTTCTCGTCGTCCGATTTTGGGCGAAATATCTGCTCATAATTCTGAAATTTGTATTATTACTAATGAAGATCCTTATGATGATGATCCGCAAGAAATTATTGATCAAGTAGCGGAGGGAGCAATTAAATCAGGCAAACAACCGGATGTGAATTTATTTAAAATTTTAGATAGAAAAGAAGCAATTGCTTTTGCTTTAGATCAAGCTGAATCTGGTGATTTGGTGGTCTTAACCGGCAAGGGTTGCGAACAGGCGATTTGTGTTGCTAATAATAAAAAAATTAATTGGGATGAACGTCAAGTGGTTAAAGAATTATTGCGATTAGTTTAATTTTCTATGCCACATTTAGCTGGAAAAAAGTTTGCCCCGAAACACTCAACCGTCATAGCGGAGGCCGAAACATTGTTAGTTTATTTGCGTCGTCAAAATGAGGTGAAAAAAATAGTCATTGGTGAGATTAAAAGTATTAAAAATGGTCCCCGAAGATTAAAAATAGACAAGATTGATAATGGCTTTAAATTGATGATTAGGGGAGTTAATGCCCGACAATTGATTTTTGTTTATAGTCCTGATCATGCATTTTCTAATAAAATACTAGCTTATTGGCAAAAATTCATTGCCGATTGATGATTTTATTGTTGTAGTTTATTTTTTGTGATATAATATAGATAGATTAGTTCTTTAGTGAAAAATATTGGGTTTTGATAACCTGTGGATAACTTTTGAAGCAAAACTCATTTAATTTAGTTTTTCGCATACTAATTTTTAGTTATTTGTTTAAAATTAGCTAAAAATTATATATAATTTGACAAAAATATAGAAGCAGTTCAAAAAGTCAGAAAATGTATTGACTTTATTTATTATTTCTGTTAATATAACTATAACAGATTTTTTGCCGTCTATAAAAACAATCTGCCAAAAATTATGGCAGACAGCACTAAGTAACCCAAAAACTGGTGTTTAAAAATCTTAACAAAACTAAATAACTAATAATTAAACTCATTTCCTAAAACCCCTCGCCGAATTTTGGCTAAAATAAGAGAAATGAGGATTTTTTTATGTCTAATAAAACCGTTAACGTTAAGGAGCGCGTCAATTTTGCTCCATTGTCGAAAACAAATTTTCAACCTACTGATTTGGTTGAATTACAAAAAAAATCATATGATTGGTTTTGGAAGTTCGGATTAAGAGAATTATTGGATGAATTTTCTCCGATTAATGATTTTATCGGACGAGATTTAGAGGTTCATTTTGGTGATTTTTATTTAGATGAACCAAAGTTTGATGAAATTGTCTCTAAAGACAAAAACATTACTTTTGAGGCCCCCTTGAGGGTTAATGTTAAATTATTAAACAACAAAACCGGTCAATCTTTGGCTCAAGAGATTTATTTGGGTGATTATCCTTTGATGACTGACAGAGGAACTTTTATTATTAATGGTATTGAGAGAGTTGTTGTTTCTCAATTAGTCAGATCGGCTGGTGTGTTTTTTACTTCCACCCGTTATGTTGATCGCAATCTTTATGGTGCTAAGGTAATTCCTAATCGTGGTTCTTGGTTAGAATTTGAAACAGATGCCAACAAAGTTATTTGGGTAAAAATAGATAGAAAAAGAAAAGTTGCAGCCACCTCTTTGTTGCGCGCTTTTGGTTTTGGTTCAAATGAAGAGATTATGGCCTTGTTTGAAGGTGCTGAAGGTGCTGGAGAATTTTTAGAGGCAACCATTGCTAAAGATGCTTCAGAAAATGAAGCTGAGGGTTTGATTGAAGTATATAAAAGAATCAGACCGGGTGACTTGGCCGCGCCTGATAACGCTAAGTCCTTGATTGATAACATGTTTTTTAATTTTTCTCGTTATGATTTTGGTGCCGTCGGTCGCTATAAAATGAATCAACGTTTTGAAGACGACAAAATCATCAATAAAGAAAATAGAATTCTCTTAAAGGATGATGTCGTTAATATTATTAAAGAAATTATCAGATTATCTTTAACTCAAGAAATGGCTGATGATATTGATCATTTGGGTAATCGTCGTATTAAAGCCGTTGGTGAATTGGTTCAAGCCAAATTCCGCATCGGTTTAGCAAGAATGGAGAGAATCATCAAAGACAGAATGTCCACTTTAGATGTTACCTCACTTAATCCAACCAAATTAATCAACGCCAGACCTTTAATGAGTGTAGTGAAAGAATTTTTCATGTCTTCTCAGTTGTCTCAATTTATGGATCAAGTTAATCCCTTGGCCGAATTGGAACACAAAAGAAGAATTTCTGCTTTAGGTCCCGGTGGTTTGTCTCGTGAAAGAGCCGGATTTGAAGTTCGTGATGTGCACCAAACTCACTATGGCAGAATTTGTCCGATTGCTACTCCCGAAGGACCGAATATCGGTTTGGTTGGACATTTAGCCGGTTATGCCAGAATTAATGATTATGGTTTTATTGAAGCGCCTTATTACAAAGTTATTCATGATCCCAAAAACGACGGCAAGTCCGCTGTTGGTGAAATTGCCAGAATTGATTTAAAAGATGAAAAAGGAAAAACCATCGTTGCTGTGGGTGAAAAAATCACCAAAGAATCGGCTGAAACATTAAAACAAAATACCGAATTAAAAACTTTAGCAGTCAAACCAAGAGTTACTAATGAAGTTGTTTATATTGATGCAACGATTGAATCTCGTTCTACCACCACTCCTTATTCCACCAAAATTGATGAGCAAGGTTATTTTACGGTTGAAAAAATAGAAGCCAGAGTTAAATTGAATCCGACTATCGTTTCAGTTGATCAAGTTGATTATATGGATGTGGGATCCAACCAAGTTGTGTCTATCGCGACTTCTTGTATTCCTTTTTTGGAACATGATGATGCGGTTCGTGCTTTGATGGGAACAAACATGCAACGCCAAGCCGTGTGTTGTGTTCGCCCTCAAGCTCCTTTGGTTGGTACCGGTATGGAAAAAATCGCCGCTCAGGATTCCGGACACGTTATTAGAGCAAAAAATGCCGGAAAGGTTATTGGTTTACATGGCGATAAAGTAGAAATTCTTAATGAAGATAATAAGATTGATACTTATAGATTAAATAAATTCATTCGCTCCAACGCTTCTTCTTGTATTAATCAAAAGCCAATCGTGGTTATTGATCAAGAAATAAAAGTTGGCGATGTCTTGGCTGATGGCCCAGGTACTGATGGCGGAGAATTATCATTAGGTCAGAATGTGTTGGTCGCTTTTATGCCTTGGCAAGGATACAACTATGAAGACGCGATTATTTTGTCTGAAAGATTAGTACAAAAGGATCGTTATTCTTCTGTTCATATTGAAAACTATGTTTGTGAAGTTCGCGAAACCAAACTTGGTCCTGAAATTGTTACTTCTGATATTCCTAATGTTAGCGAAGAAAAATTAAAGGATTTGGATGAAGAGGGAATTATTAGAATCGGTGCTTTTGTTAAGTCCGGAGATATTTTGTGCGGTAAAATCACTCCTAAAGGTGAGACCGAATTATCCGCCGAAGAAAAATTATTAAGAGCTATCTTTGGCGAAAAGGCCAGAGATGTCAGGGACTCTTCTTTGTATTTAGAACATGGTTCTTCCGGAAAAGTTATTGATGTCAAGATTTTTTCTCGCGAAAACGGCGATAAGTTATCGGCTGGTATGATTAAGATGGTTCAAGTTACTGTTGCTTCTTTACGTAAGATCCAAGTCGGCGATAAGATGGCTGGTCGCCATGGTAACAAAGGTGTTATTTCTCGCGTTGTTCCGGTTGAAGATATGCCTCACTTGGCCGATGGTACGCCGGTTGATATTATTCTCTCTCCTTTGGGTGTTGTCTCTCGTATGAATCTAGGACAAGTTCTAGAAACTCATTTGGGTTTGGCTGCCAAATCTTTGGGTTATAAAGTTGCTACTAACGTTTTTAATGGCGCAACTGAAGAGCATATTAGAGAACAATTAAGAACCGCCGGTTATCCTGAAGATGGTAGAATTCAGCTTTATGACGGTAGAACTGGTGAAAAATTCCACAAAAAATCAACCGTTGGTATGGTTTATATGTTGAAATTGAATCACTTGGTTGAAGATAAGATTCATGCTCGTTCTATTGGTCCTTATTCTTTGATTACTCAACAGCCATTGGGTGGTAAAGCGCAATTTGGTGGACAAAGATTCGGTGAAATGGAAGTTTGGGCATTAGAGGCCTATGGTGCAGCTGCAACTCTACAAGAAATTTTAACCATCAAATCCGATGATGTTTTAGGTAGATCAAAAACTTATGAATCAATCATTAAGGGTTTGCCAATAGATAATTTATATATTCCTGAATCATTTAATGTTTTGGTCAGAGAAATGAAGGGCCTTGGCCTTAATGTTGAATTGTTAAAAAATGGTGCAGTAACAACCGAAAAAGTTCAAATGGTTCGTGATAATGATGAAGCTGAAAATGAAGAATAAGTTTAACCGGTTAAGATTCAAATAAAATTAAAAATTTTTATTATAAAATATGTTTAATCAGGAGCAACAACCGAATATCGACTTTGATGCCATTCGCCTAAGAATCGCGTCGCCCGATGATATTCATAATTGGTCGCGAGGCGAAGTAACTCGTCCCGAAACTATCAATTATCGTACTCAAAAACCAGAAAAAGACGGTCTGTTTTGTGAAAGGATTTTTGGTCCGATTAAGGATTGGGAGTGTTATTGCGGTAAATACAAAAAAATTCGCTACAAAGGAATCGTTTGCGACAAGTGTGGTGTTGAAGTCACTCGCGCTATTGTCAGAAGAGAGCGAATGGGTCATATTGATTTGGCTTCTCCGGTAGCTCATATTTGGTTTTTGCGTTCTATTCCTTCTAAAATCGGTTTAGCTCTTGATATGTCAGTTCAGAATCTAGAACGAGTTATTTATTTTGCTGATTTTATTATTACTAACGTCAATGAAGATCTTAAGGCAGAAACTTTTGAACAATTGCGCGCTGAATACAAGCAATATCGCAAACAAATTGATGGTGATTTTGATAATCGTTTAAGACAAATTGAAACCGGTGGCAAGACCGCAGAAGAAAAACAAGAAGCGATTAGTCAATTAACTAAAGCGAAAGAAGAGAAATTGAAAGAATTAGAAGAAACCATGGCTTTGGCAGAAACTGAATTAAAAGAAATTAAAGTTTTAAAGATTATTTCTGAACATTCTTTTCATGAATTATCTTTAAAATATGGTCATATTTTTGAGGCCAGTATCGGCGCCGAAGCAATTAGGCAATTACTTGAAAGAATCAATCTTGAAGAGACAGTTGCCGAATTAGAAAAACAAATTATTGAAAGTGTTGGCGCTAAAAAAGATAAATTAATTCGCCGAGTTAAATTTTTTAATAATTTAATTAAAAATCAATTACGTCCGGAATGGATGGTGATGACTGTTGTTCCGGTTATTCCTCCTGATTTGCGTCCGATGGTTCCGCTTGATGGCGGTCGTTTTGCTACTTCTGATTTGAATGATTTATATCGTCGCGTTATTAATCGTAATAATCGCCTAAAACAACTTAAAGAATTAAATGCTCCTGAAGTTATTACTCGCAACGAAAAAAGAATGTTGCAAGAAGCGGTTGACGCTTTGATTGATAATAATGCTAGAAAAGGTAAAACCGTAGTGGCCTCAACTGGTCAAAAAAGAATGCTTAAATCTTTAGCTGATATTTTGAAAGGTAAACAAGGACGTTTCCGCCAAAATCTATTAGGTAAAAGAATTGACTATTCCGGCCGTTCAGTAATTGTTGTCGGACCGAAATTAAAATTGCATCAATGT
>CAZYUN010000042.1:0-7681 GCA_964650755.1 uncultured Gammaproteobacteria bacterium | reverse complement strand
AACTAAAAGCATACAAGAAACAACATCAAGATCTAAAACAACAGTTCTCTGACTTTATGATTCAAGTTCCATACTTACCAGATGTTAAGTGGGACGAGCCCTTTATGTCCTCACCTTACTACAAAGATGTTACCAAAGCATCCAAAGCTATTTTTGACAATCTCTATGACGCTAAAGAAGAGGCGAGAAAGAAATTAGAGGAGCTTAAAGATGAAATTGAAGAAAGATTTTTGAAGTTAGATAATGAGTCGAAAAAAAATCACTTAATTACTCGTTGTTTTAAATCTACACAAGATCCAAATCAAGAACCACAATATCAACAACCCATTCCTGATTTAAGAAGATATGAATTAGAGTTTTTGTATGATAATTATCAAAATCAAAAACTTGCAAAAATTATCACTCATCGCGACAAAAAAGCTGACATGTTAAGAATCTTTGATTGCACTCCAAATCAAATAGTTCGTAGTCAACAAGAACTTCAACAAGCGATTAAAGACAAGAAAGAAATTAAAGCATATATAGGAGAATTATTCCCCGATTTCTTTAAATTTTTACCTCAAAATGTAGAGTATATTTATACTAAATTCCCTGAAAACAGAATCAGAAAAATGAAAATAACTATTGGTGGACAAAGCAAAGGGGTGGTGATTAAGGAAAAGAAGAATCAATTCAGGATTTCTGATGGAGCTAAGATGATGTTAAGGGGGGCTGAGTTCAAAGTTTCTAAAGAAAAAGAAAATCTTATACTTATTCGCTTAAAAGATCAAGATCTAGGTTTTCCCACAGGATCTGATATTGGAGACATATTTGCTAAAGCTGAAGAAGTTGGCTTGGAACTTTGCCCATCTGAAGTTGGTCCACAACTAAGAAAACAATATCTTGATCAACCCCCTAATGAACTTCTAATAATCTCCATGAAGCCGATATTTAATTATGGTCTTCTGGAGGTTTTTGGGGTGGAGAATAATTATAATAACCTGTCGTTACGTAGCATATTGGCGAATTCTTCTGTTCCGTGGCAACCTAACTGTGAGATTGTTTTCCGTCTCCCCAAATCAGAAACTTAGAGTTTTTGAACTTTTGGGATTTTGATCTTTTTTGTCTCTCCAAATTGGTTTTTAAAAATTAAACTTTTAAAACCTTAATCTTTATTATTTTTAATACGCATACACATTCAGGCGGATGCGTATTTTAGTTCTTAAAATTATAAACCCTTAAGTTTTTAAAAACCTAAATATTCAAAATTCCAATTTCTTATATTTTAATACGCACCCAATTTCAGGCGGGTGCGTATTTTTGTGTTTAGAAAATGTGATTTAAATAAAAAACATTCCAACAAAAAAACCCGCTAAATTAGTTAGCGAGCTTTTTTATTTAGATATTTGAAGATTTATTTAGCTTCTTTTTCTTTGGCAGAAACGGCCTTAACCTTTTCAACAATCTTGGCGAATACTTGCGGTTCTTTGATAGCTAATTCTGATAATACTTTTCTATCTAATTCAATTTTGGCGGTTTTTAAACCGGCAATGAATTTGCTATAAGATAAATCAAATTCTCTGACGGCAGCATTAAGACGAACTTGCCACAAAGCGCGAGCGGTTCGTTTTTTTAGTTTACGATCTTTGAAAGCATTGGCGCCGGCTTTCATGACAGCGGTTTGGGCCAATTTAATTAACTTTTTTCTACCGCCGGAAAATCCTTTGGTTTTTTTGAGAATATTTTTTCTTCTTTTTGAGTGCATTACTCCGCGTTTGACTCTAGGCATATTTTTATTGGAATTATTCCCTGATTATTATCCTCAGAAAATTCATAAATAAAATGATGATTTGTCTGGGAATTAGGAATTTTTGATTATTTAATAATTAATTCTGGTTTAGCTATAGGGTAACATTTTTTTGACATTTTGAGCGTCAGCGACAGACAAAGAGCGATCCAATCGCTTGCTTCTTTTTTGATTGCCGGATTCTCTGGCATTAAAATGATCCTGACCGCAACCGCGTTTAACTACCTTTTTTTTCTTGGTGACTTTGAATCTTTTTGCGACTGCTTTGTTGGTTTTTATTTTCGGCATATTTTCTTTAGATTTTATCTTGTTATGTCATTTTCAGAAAACCCTTTGTTGAGTTTTGGATTTGTCTGATAATCCGGTTTTTATTTTTGGATTACCGCCGATGCGGTCATGACTTTTAATTATTTATTATAATGATATATTGATTGACAACTTGCCACCTTGGCGCTGGATTTCTCCTTCAGTTTTTAGATTGCCGGCAGTGTTGTTTTCTTTTAATTGATCTTTTATTTTCTCTATAATTTCTTTAATAGTTTCTTTGGCCAAATCGGCGTGTTGATTTTCTCTGCCTCTTAGTTGTAATTCCAAACGCACCTTGTGGCCTTCAGCTAAAAACTTGGCCCCCTGTTCGGCGCGGATTGATAAATCGTGATCACCGATACGAGCTGACATTTTGATAGTTTTTGTTTCTGAAGTTTTTTGTTTGGCTTTGGCTTTTCTTTCTTGTTTTTCTTTTTGGTATTTGAAACTGCCGTAGTCCAAGAATTTAGCGATTGGGGGATTAGCTTTGGGGGAAACTTCTACCAAATCCAATTCTCGCCTAATTGCTTCTTCTAGAGCTTCAGCTTTTGACAACACACCCAAATTAGACCCATCTTCGTCAATAATCATTAACTCGGGGGATTGTATTTTTTCGTTAATCAAAAACTCTTTTGGTCCCTCCGGTTTTTGATTTTTACCTCTAAATGATTTTCTCATTTTTTTTATCAGGTTATAAAGTTGATAAAACTCGAAAGTCATGACGTTCTTTGGCTTGAGAAGCATTGTGCTTGCGAGCTTTATTGGCTTGGTAACCTTGTTGGTGGAGATGAGGGGTAGTGAACCCCTGTCTAAAAATAAAGCGGATCCTTGGGTGTTACAAATTTAGCTGTTTTGGTTTTTTCCGAAAAAGCTCCAAAAACAGCAAAAAACTTTTTCGGTTGCCTAAAAGTTTAATTGACTGTTGTTAGGCGCAACCGTCAACGATCCCAATGATATAACACCGCTAAACGCTTATCGGGAGTGGGCGTCGCGATGGTTGTCGAAATTAAGCGACAACAGGAGCAAAAGCCGGAATACTGAAAGCATCCCTGACTTTAGCTATTAAAGTTTTGGCATTTTTGCCTTGACAGCCGGGTTACGAGCTGACTGTCGGCCTCGATTTGCCCTAACAGGAAACTTTATTTTTATCAAAGCAAGACATCCCCATGCTTTACGTTTTCAACGATCTTTTGATTTCTCTATCAAGTTCGCGTTTTTTGATGGTTTCGCGTTTGTCTGGTTGGGTTTTGTTACGCGCCAAGCCGATTTCTAACTTGATCAATCTTTTATTAGTATATACTGAAATCGGTATAATTGTCAAGCCTTTTTGGCTTTTTTTACCTAAAATTGACTCAATTTCTCTTTTATTGAGCAATAATTTTCTTTTTTGTTCTGAAAAATAGCCAATTTGGTGACCCTTTGCTGGTTTGTAGGGGCTAATATGGGCGCCTATTAACCACAATTCGTTATTCCTATCAATATTTATAAAACTGCCTTTTAAACTAATTTGCCCGGCTTTGACTGATTTCACTTCGGGACCCGATAATACTATACCGGCTTGCCAGGTTTCTAATATTTCATGATTAAATAATCCTTCTTTATTTTTATTGATGATTTTCATAATATTTTGAAGATTGGGAGTGGTTTGGGGTTTGAGATTTTAATCGGTGGCAATCATAAAATATAATCCCACAATAATTTTGCTTGTTTATTTATTATATAGTATAATATAAACATAATAACATAATAAATTCAATTATCATATGGCTAATAATTCATCTAACAATTCAGCGCCACAAAAAATGATTATTGATATCTCATCTTTGGCGATTATTAAATTATTGCTAGTGGTGATTTTGGTGGCTACTTTTTTCTATTTGCGAGATATCGCTTTGATGGTTTTTGTTTCTTTGATTTTGGCTTCAGCGATTGATCCTTGGGTTGATTGGTTAGAAAAATATCAGGTACCTCGTGCTTTGTCGGTTTTTTTGATTTATTCGGTGGCGATTTTGTTATTGACTGTTTCGGCTTTATTATTGGTTAATCCGATCGCTTTTGAAATTAAGCGTTTGGCTCAAAATTTTCCGGCGTATTGGGAGCAGGCCTCAGGCAGTTGGCGACAAATTGAAGATTTATCGGATCAATATGGATTTAAAGAGAATATTGTTAATTTTTTACAAACAATTCAATCTGGGCTTAATTCTAATGCCGGTAATTTATTTGGGACGGTTGCCTCGTTTTTTGGCGGTATTTTTTCTTTAGTTTTAGTGTTGGTGATAACTTTTTATTTGTCTGTTTATGATATTAGAATGAAGCGTAAGATTAGAAGTTTTTTGCCAATCAAATATCAACCATATTTCACTCATTTGGTTAGTCGTATACAAGAAAAAATCGGTTTATGGTTGCGCGGACAATTATTATTGTCAGTGATTATTTTTGCTTTGTCGTTAATTGGTCTTTCGGTTTTGGGAGTTGAATATGCTTGGGTATTGGCTTTGTTTGCTGGTATTACCGAGTTTATTCCTTATCTCGGCCCATTTATTGGGGCTGTGCCGGCAATTTTTATTGCTTTTGTTCAGTCGCCGGTTTTGGGTTTGGCTGTTTTGATTTTGTATATCATCATTCAACAATTAGAAAACTATTTAATAGTGCCACAGGTAATGAAGCGAGCTGTCGGCCTTAATCCAGTAGTGATTATTGTGGCGATGTTGATTGGTGCAAAGTTTGCGGGTATTGTTGGAATTATTTTGTCTATTCCGGTTACGACAGCAATTGGTTTGGCTTTGGGTGATATTTTTACTCACTCAAAAACTGACTTTTCCACAATGGATATTGATGAAAATAATTAAATTGTGTATAATATAATTAACAAATAATAATTAATAATTTTTGGCGCTTGATCCGATCGACGCCAAGGAAGGAGAAATAAAAATGGCTTTAACTAAAAATTTTGACGAAATGCCGGATTTTGATTCCAATGCGTCGTCAAAACCATCTAAAAAATCAAACGGAAAATTATTAAGTTGGGTTTTGCTGGTGGCGATAGCGGTAGTTTTGTTGGTCTTGGCTTTTAGCGCCAAATCATTTTTTGGTATTGATACAATTGCTAAAGTTTCTAACAAGGATTGGCAAGCGGTTTTCTTGGTTAATGGACAAGTTTATTTTGGTAAGGTGAGAACTGTTGGTAAAGAAACTTTGACTCTAAAAGATATCTATTATTTACAAGTTGTAACTAAACCCCTACAACGAACTCAAGAGGGAGCAACTGCAACCAATCAACAAACTCAACAAGAATTGACTTTGATTAAATTAGGCAACGAAATCCATGGTCCGACTGATGCGATGACAATTAATCAAGATCAAATTCTTTTAACCGAAAAATTAAAAGATGATTCTCGGGTAGTTCAAGCAATTAACAAGTATTTAGAAGATCAAAAACAAAAATAAGCATTTGGGACGGCCGTCGGATATTCCGGCGGTCGTTTTTTTGTGTTATAATTAATTTGTTAATCAAATTAGTATGGCAGAAGCTCAGGTTCTAAAAAGTATGCTCAAAAAATTCGCTAATGGCGATCTTTTGTTGTTGTCAGAAGCTTCGCAGATTTTGAATTTGCCAGAAAATTATTTGTTGTCGGCAATTAATGATGGCCGGTTGGGGGCTTTTCGAGTAGGCGATAATTGGTTTATAGAAGAACGACAATTAAATATTTTTCGCTCTAAAGTTAATCAGCAGATCACTCAGGAGTTGTTAGCTGATGTTGATGAAGAGAGTTGGTCTGAATCGGTTGTTTCGTCTGATTTTTATTTATTGATTCATAATTCATTAAGGTTTTTGGGACGGTTTTCCAGCTTGACTTTGGTTGGAGTTTTGGCGATTGTTTCGGGCTTTGTGTTGTCTGTTTTTTTCTATCAAATGGGTCAGGATTATCGTCAAACAGTTAAAAATTTTGATCAGCAGATTTTGTTAGAATTAGCTTCTTGGGAACAAAAACAACAAAGATTTAATGATGAAGCAATCACGCGAGTTTTAATGACTTGGAATTTATCCGACGTTAATCCCGTTGGTCGGGTCTTGGGTGAGGTTGAAAGTAATAATTTAGAATAGTTTTGTTGATGATTGCCGGCCGATTGGGGTGATTATTTTTTTGACTAAAATCCTTTTTTACTTTAAGATAATTGAAAATAACCAGTTTTGTATGTCCAAAAAAAATACCGAAAAAAATGACTTAATGGAAAAAATCGTAGCTTTTTGCAAACGTAAGGGCTTTGTTTTTCCGGCTTGTGAGATTTATGGCGGTTTTGCTAATGCCTATTCTTATGGTCCTTATGGAGCAGAGTTAAAAAACAACATCAAACGTTTGTGGTGGAAAAAATTCGTTGATGGGCGAGAAGATATGGTGGGTTTAGATGGGCCAATATTGCTTCATCCAAAATTATGGGAGGCCTCAGGTCATTTGGGTGGTTTTAATGATGCTATGATTGATTGCAAAGAATGTAAAATGCGTTATCGTGCTGATAATTTAATTAGTGAGGTTTTGGGTTTGGATTTGGAGGGTAAATTAGATGAAATGACTCAAACGATTAAAGAAAAAATTAAATGTCTTAATTGTGGCAAACAGAATTGGACTGAGGCCAGATTTTTCAACATGATGTTTAAGACCGAGATGAATGGCATTGATGATGCTGTGTATTTGAGACCCGAAACCGCAGGTGCGATTTTTGTTGATTTTAAAAATGTGGTTGATTCTTGTCGTGTCAAAGTTCCATTTGGTATTGGTCAGATTGGCAAGGCTTTCAGAAACGAGATAGTCGCCCGTAATTTTATTTTTCGTGTGCGCGAGTTCGAACAGATGGAGATCGAGTATTTCATTTCTCCCGAGGCCGAGTGGGAACCGATGTTTGATGAGTGGCTGGAAACCCAGGAAGAATTTGCGCGCGAGTTAGGCGCTAAGCCGGAAGATTTGAAGCGCTACGAGCATCCCAAAGAAAAGTTATCGCATTATTCCAGAAAAACAGTAGATATTGAATATAATTTTCCGTTCGGTTTTTCTGAATTGTTCGGCTTGGCACACCGTGGTGATTTTGATTTGTCCCAACATCAGAAGTTTTCCGGTACTAATTTAGAATATTTAGATCAGGCATCCGGCAAGAAATATTTGCCACACGTCTTGGAGCCAACCTTTGGCGTTGATCGTTGCGTTTTAATGGCGCTTTCGGCTGCTTACGCTGAGGAAGAAGTCGGAGAAGGCGATGTTCGAACAGTGTTGAAGTTTCCTCCAGCTATCGCGCCGATCAAAGTCGCGGTTTTCCCATTACTTAAGAACAAGCCGGAATTAGTAGCTAAAGCGCGAGAGATTTTTGATGATTTGCGTGGCGAAATAAAATGCGAGTTTGATGATAACGGCAATGTCGGCAAACGCTATCGCCGTCAAGACGAAGTCGGCACGCCATACTGCGTGACAGTTGATTTTGATACTTTAGAAACAGGTGAGGTGACTGTCCGTGATCGTGACACCATGAAACAAGTGAATGTTAAAATTGAAGAACTGAAGGAGTGGGTGAAGGAGAAAATAAAATAAAAATTGATAA
>CAZYUN010000041.1:5393-7718 GCA_964650755.1 uncultured Gammaproteobacteria bacterium | reverse complement strand
ATCTTGCCATGCAGTAAATGTTGTTTGCCAAATAGCTCCGGAACAATTAATATTTCCAGAACCATTAGTAGTATTAATATCACCACAATAATAACTGTCATCAAATTTATCAGAACTATAATTAGTACCACAACCATTACTACTTATCGCAGGCCAACCACTACTTTGCCAATTACATTGACTATTACAACAAGCGTCATCAGAATAATTACCAGCACTATGAGCTTGACCATTGTGACAAGGAGCACAATCATCACAAGTATTTGGTGTATGAGTTTCTCCGCATTCCGGCTCACAAACTCCGTCACCAGGACTCCAACAACAACCATTCTCACAATCACCATCCGGATCAACCGATCTATCACAATCATCATTACAATCATCATCATTACCGTTATCACAAACCTCACAAGTTTGACCGCCCATACCATCACAACCTCTTAAAATATTAGAGCAAACTCCACCCTCTCTTAATAAACAACTCAAATTAACAACTCCGTCACCACAATAACCATAATCACTGGTTTGATTTGTGCAATTTTCACCGCAATATTGATATTGACCACCAGTTGGTCGCCATAAATTAGGATTGACACCGTTTTGACTATAACAAGTAAACGGATTGGCGCCACTCATAAAAATTTCATCTAAACTCAGATTACCACAATCACATTCCTCTCCGACACCACCAACTAAATTAATTAAACGATTACCACAAATACACTCAGGATTATCTGTATCAGGCACACATTGAGCCAAAGAACAACCAGTTTGTTCATCAAAAAAACAAGATTCGCTTCTTATGGTGCAAGGTGGACATTCATCGGGAATAGATCCTCCCTGACAATTCGGATTATCAGATTCACCTTCTGAACAAAACACAAAAACCGGTCTTTCTTGACATTTTTTCCAACATGTATTATCACCCCGAACAGAACAAGGTTCCACCTCATCTGTTCCCTCGGGACAGTCAATATTAGCGCAAGAACCGGCTGTAGCATCAGGTGAACAGAAAATATCAAAAATCGGATTAGTTATTTCATTTCTCAATTGACAAGTTGCGGGATTACAACAAGGCAAAAATTGATCATTAACCCAAACAGGAGCACCACAAGAAGGCACACCCTCAACATAATCACATTGTTCAATATTAAAATCAAAATAATTATCGCCACAACTCGGTAAAATTACTCCACCCGAACAAGTTCTACCAATTCCACAGTCACAATCTTCAGTACAATTAGCACCCACTTCTCCATTAGGCATATTACAATTAAAAATAATTTTTAATGATTCTCTTAAGGGGATATTAGTTAGCCATATATCAGAATCACCACAATCACATTCCTCCAATAATGGATTAAAAACACCATCACCGCAATTATCACCAATCATATCTTCCCAAGTTTTACATTCACCACTATCGCAAAATCTTCCCCTGGGACAACCGGCATCAAAGGGACAGGTAGCGCAATTTTCGCCAACATCTATTCGACCATTACCACAAGGCATTAAATTACTAGAACAAAATCCGGCGCCAGCTCTTTGTGTCGCATAAGTATCAAACAAAATATTGGTATTACTATTGGCCCAATTAAGATTTTCGCTTAAAGCAAACTCATTACCGGCCAAAACCTTGACACTTTCACCATTTTGAATGCCATAATAATAATAAACAAAAGAATTCGATCCGACCTCACAATTCATTGTTTTGTTGTTTTCATTCCAACAAGTAATCGGATTATAAGGATTAGAACAATTTTCAAAACGATTAACCGGATCTGTCGGCAATTTGCTCATGCCAAGTGATTTCGCCAAATTATCTTGCCAAGAAGGCCAGGCGCTGAAACTTTTAGTCGTCACATAGGTTCCGGACATTAAATTAGGATAGAAATTACCACAAGATCCGCCACCATAACAATCAGCCGGACCTTGGCACAAACGATTAAAATCATTACTACAACGCTTAATATTATGATAAGTATCTAAAGTAGAAGAAATATAATTCAAATCTGATAATCTAATTGCATCGCGAGTTATTTTGGCCTTTTTGGAGCTACAGAAATTTTTTCCTCGTTTCAAGCAATCAGTATCAGTCAAACATAAATCAGCGGTGTTAGTATCACCATCACAAACTCCACCGGCACTATAAAAACCATCAGTTGCTTCACTACCCGCATTAAAGAACCAGTTGCCAATTAATTGCGAGAAGATATTTTCTATTTGCTCGCCACCCTCAGCATACGACATCAAATAAATATTGGTATATAATTTATCACCACTCTTGTCGGGAGCGTTAACATAAACTGTTCTACCCTCACGCAC
>CAZYUN010000041.1:0-5383 GCA_964650755.1 uncultured Gammaproteobacteria bacterium | reverse complement strand
AGAATTGTTATTAAAGCGTTGGCGATACCAAGCATCAGGTGATAAATGGTTAGGATTAGGATAAACTCTAACACCGACCGACTCACCTTCTAAAGCTGTAAAAATAAATTCTTTTAAGCTACCGCCTGTCGTAGAAGCCAAAATCTTATCACCTAAATCCGGCAAGTCGTCGCTGGTAGTTGACTTATCGCCAAAATCACGACAATAATAAGTACCAAAATTAGTATTGATATTTTGACAATTATTACTAATAGAATCTGAACTCTGACAGAAGCTGGGATCAGTTGAATCCATAAAAGGAAACTTGTCAGGCGTGGGCCAAATATTATTACAGAAATAAGTAAGAATGGGGAAATTAAATTCACTAAGATTGGATGCTGATTCTCCAAACATTATTCTTAATCTATCCCAACCCTGAACATTACCGGCAGTCAACCAAAAATCACCGGGATAATTAGTATTAGTGATTGAATCAATAGCAGTCAAAGCATTGCCACCAACATTTGATTTGTTTAGATTGACAATATTAGAAGTAAAGTTCCAAGTGGCGCCAGTAGTCGTTGGTCTTAAAGCCAGCGGATATTTATTATTACCTAAACTGCTTAATAACCATAATCTATATAATTGCTGATTACCTTTTTTATAATTTCCCGATTGAGTATCACCATTAGTATAAAGATTATAACCATTGCTCGGTTGATTTCTGGTCCAAGCCGAAGACATATCATCATCATAAGGGTTCTCAGTTAGTCGCCCACAATCATCAACACTGGCCCCGCTACCAGTACGATCAGAATAACAGAAAAATGCTCCCATTTCTTTTTGTGCTCCTCTGGGCCAAACATCAACTTGAACATCATCGGGAACACAAACTCCATTTCTAATGTTATATTTACCAGTAGAAGTTCCGACAATGGCGCCATCAAATTTTTCATAAGCCATTACCGCTAAATATTCACGATTAGCATCCCAATTATTTTTATTAATAATTTTTAATTCGTAATTATTATTTTCTTGAGTATAGCCGATTACTTCTGAGTCAGCAACGTTATTAATGGTCAAATCCCTTCTATAATTACCCAAACGCATTTGAGACAAATCACCAGCACTAAACTCAGAGGTTGCTATTGGGCACCAAAAATTTGAAGCAATAGCACCATGTAAGCCAAAAAATCTCTTCACTATATTGGCAAAATAATTTAACACTCTTCTCCAAAAACTGATTTGATTAAAATTACTATCAGCAATACAACCTGAGCCGGCATTATCTTGACCACGATACAAAGTCATAGTTAACTTGGTTTCATTGCCACCGGCAGTATAAGACCAAACGCCATTCGGACAGGGATTAGTCGCCCAACCACCACCACAAACAACAGCATCATCTAAAACATTAAAATGAGCGACATAAGAATCATTAATATTATCGTCATTAATATCAGTATTTAAAGTAGTTGTGGCTAACGGCCTATTAAGTTGAGAGATAAATCCAGTGTCGCCACCCTCAATAATAACTTTATAAGTTTTACCCTTAGTGAAAGTATGATTAGCAAAGGCGACGGTATTGCCACTGGCGGTAGGAGTAATATTAATTGGGTCTCCACTGACAACACAATCGCCAGTTAAATTAATTAAGTCATCAATAAAGCTAGCACATTGATAAATCTTAATTTTTGATAAATTATTAGCATCAGTATTAACTCTTTGATTAAAACGCACCAAAACATCGGGATTAACACAAAGCGAATCTGCACTAACAGAAGTCACCCGAAACTCCGGATCACCGATCAACAAATCAGCCAAACCGAATTTATCTTCGTCTCTGATTGTATTATTGTTTTCAGTTGTTGCTCTAGCTTTAATTTTTAATTGACCTTCATTTTTAGAAAAAACTTTAACATTAAACAAATTAGAAACATCACCCTGAATAGATTGTTCAGCTGAACACGTCTCGTTACTGGTAGAACAAATATTAATTAACTCTTCACCAATATTATTAGAATTATTAGTTTGAATATCATCAGTTGAAGCTTCAGAACCAAAACCACCCCAAACCCATTTATAACCGGCAGGATTTAAGTGATTACAATTTAACGCGGTAGGATCAGATAAATAATTTTTAGTTCCACCAACCAAAGGAATTCTAGCAATAGAAGGATTAACATTTATATAATTGATGGCGCAATCCTGACTGGCGATCTTAAAGTACCAATAATAATCAGGAGTTTGACCATATCTAGCGTTAGAATTAGGTATTTGTAAAAATCCTTCAGGGTATTCTGCTGCACCATTAAATTTAGCACCCCGAACTCCAGTACTACCACCTCTAATAATCACTTTATACCACTCATCTTCTTCTAATCCACCTCTAATACTAATACTAACCGCCTCAGAACTTGAATTATTTGAAATATCTTCGCTAATCAAATCTTCAAAAGTAATATTGGGGCGACTAACCTCAAAAATATCAATTGAATCAATGTTTTTTGGATTACAACCACTGGTAGAAGTGGAGCTAAGAGCCGATGCCTGATCATCACATTTATAAACTAAAATATTATCTTCATTTAAAGAATTATTATACATGTTGCGACTGAATAAAGCGACGATGTTGGCATTAGGACAAGCGTCTTGAGAGTTTTTCCAGGGGCTGGGGCTTTGAATAATCCGGTTAGCCGGATTAACATCATCACGACAAAAAGAATTTTCAATGACAATCGGATTAGTAAAATCATTATGGGCTCGACAATAACCGGTTGCCGAAGATTCTTCTTCTTGAGCACTGACTCTAAAATAATAATCATCTTCTGCTCCAAATCTATTTTCTAAAGCAATATTATAAAAACCTGATTCTCTAATAGCTGTGGTTATAGCAGTTGAAATTATTGGCGGAATCCATGTGTCAGTAAACCAAGCATAAAGAGAATCAAAAACACTCGAATAGTTACCACCATCAATAACAAGCCAACCATCTTCACTATCACTTCGAGGAATATAAATTCCTTGATTATCATAATAACCTCTATCCTCTACCGCCCAATTCCACTGATAGTTTTTTCCATTTAAAGCCAAACAAACATTGTCCTCACTAATAGGAGCGCCTAAATGTTGCTTTCTGTGACCAAAATAATAACCATAATATTTGTCGGGATAACAATCAACACAACCAACATCACAAAGAGCATCATTATCACGAGTTTCAAAAGTCCAACAAACACCTGGATCACCGGTAGCTGACTCGCAAACAGTTTCACCAAATCCTTTGTCTGCATAAGCACCGCGATATTTATCGGAAATATTTCTACCCAACTCATCACGAACATTTTTACTAATCCACACTAAGTATTGAGAATTAGCATCTAAAGCTGAAGATGGTGAAATAGTTAACAAACGATTATCAATCAACTCTATATCATCATCACCAGTTAAACTAACTTCATCAAAATTATTACCATTTTGTTTATATAATTTAATATTATTAGTAGTAATATCGGCAGAATTCATAGTTTCAGAAAATCTAGCCATTAATTGAGCATTAACACAGGCCTTAGAATCATCAATATGTAGAGCCGGATAATCATCAGCGTTCCAACCGCCCCAAGGTGAGGGGCTGGGTAATTCTTGTTCTAAATCACAATTCTGAAAACGACTGCAATCAACTATGATATAGGGATCGTTTGATGAATTGTTGTTGGTATTAAAAGACCAAGTAAAAATAGACAGGGTTGAAGCCGGCACAATTGGATAAGGAACACAATTAGGATCGGCTTGCTGACAAGCGCCATAAGAACCGAATTGATCACAAACTCTGACTTGTCGACATTGTCCAACAGGCGGACAGCTTTGATTATCAATACTACCGGGTTGGCACAATTGAGAACGAGGCACGCAGGTGCAGGGCTCATGAGTCAAAGAAAATTCATTAATTTGCAAACTATTATTCTCTCGCACCCCCCTTTGATTATTAACCAAACCCTTGCTATTAGCCGAATAATAAACAAAATCATTATTATTGTTATTGTCTGTGCCGTCATTTCGTTTACCCATTGAACCCGGATAATATGCCGGACTTAAAAGATTTCCGCCATAACCAATAGAATCAACAACATTATTATCTTGCACTAAATTAATAAATCCCCTACTTTGTGGCAAATATAACTCACTGCCCAAATCACCCTCAATAAAAGCAACTGATTTGGAATTAAGCGTGCCACTTAAACGGCGACCACGATAATCAAATAATGTTTTAATTTCTAAAGCTGATAAAGTTTTATTATAAATCATCACCTCATCAAAAACATCATAATCAGTTGAGTTATTTGGTCCAAATTTTATTTCTCTATTAGTGTATTTGTTGTTTGAATTAATTCTCATACCACTAACTCTTGAGCCATTAACATACAAAACAGCATTTTTTGAAACATTGTCAAAAGTTAAAACTATATGATACCACTTGTTTTTTGGCCAACCAGTGCGTCCACTCAAACGCTGGCTGTCCCATTTAAATATTAACTCACTATTAGCATGATTCCAAGATAATGATATTGCTCTATTGACAGTGGTGGGACTATCCCCCTGATCACCCTTAAATAAAACATCAGTAAAATTACGGCCGTTACTACCCGGCTTAAACCATAAAGACCAAGTAAAATTTCCAACACTAGAATTATTAATCTCTTGATTTCTTTGATCACTACCGAATCTAACATTACGGGACTGAAGGCAATCAAAATTAGGACAACTTGAGGTTGTTAAATAACTCCAATCACTTGTTTCAGGAACAATTTGTGATAAAGGATAAGTGCTATTTTTTAAATCCACTAAATTATTATCAAGCTTAAACCAAGCAACCAAGCCATCGGTTGGGATGTTATTTGTTCCATAAACCAATCCCCAATTATCCAGTGATATATTATCATTAGTCGGGTTATAAATTTCTATAAACTCTTGAGTTGAAGAAGAAAAGTCACAAGCCAGATTATTGCCACCACAACCATTGATATCGCAACTGCCATCACCCCATAAAACCGAAGAGCAACTCATGCCCGGTCCGAAATTTCTTTGAGCCAAAAATAGCCAAGTAAAAATTGATTGCAAAGAATTATTGCCCAAAAACGGAACGCAACCGTCATTTGACTGACAAGCACCCCAAACACCATTAGTAGAACAAGTTTCTGTTCCGGCACAACCACCAACAAAACATTGGCGAGTTTCACCCGCCACACAAGCAGTTGATCCATCACTAGGACGACAAACACAGTCATTATTTTCTAAAACACATCTTAAGCCGGTATTACAAGTGGAGGTATCATCAGAACAATTAGTGATACCATGTCCACCACAAGGATCGCCACTGGCTCCGGCAGAGATATTAAATGGATAT
>CAZYUN010000040.1:0-7761 GCA_964650755.1 uncultured Gammaproteobacteria bacterium | reverse complement strand
TAAGGTAGCGAAATTCCTTGTCGGGTAAGTTCCGACCCGCACGAATGGCATAACGACTTGATAACTGTCTCAGCGAAGTACTCGGCGAAATTGCAAGGGAGGTGAAGATGCCTCCTACCCGTAGTTAGACGAAGAGACCCCATGAAGCTTTACTACAACTTTGTATTGAGTTGTGGCATAACATGTTTAGAATAGGTGGGAGCCGTAAGGCACCAGTGAAATACCACCCTTGTTATGTTATAATTCTAACCCGTGGCCGTAATCCGGTCCGGGGACAGTGCATGGTGGGTAGTTTAACTGGGGCGGTTGCCTCCCAAAATGTAACGGAGGCGTTTACAAAGGTTGGCTAGCTCCGGATGGAAATCGGAGTGATAGTGCAAACGCATAAGCCAGCTTTACTGCGAGGCCTGCAAGCCAAGCAGTTACGAAAGTAGAATTTAGTGATCCGACCGTTCGACGTAGGACGGCGGAAGCTCAACGGATAAAAGCTACTCTGGGGATAACAGGCTAGTCTGGTCCAAGAGTCCACATCGACGACCAGGTTCGGCACCTCGCTGTCGGCTCGTCGCATCCTGGGGGTGGAGAAGCTCCCAAGGGTCCGGCTGTTCGCCGGTTAAAGCGGCACGCGAGCTGGGTTCAGAACGTCGTGAGACAGTTCGGTCTCCTATCTACTATGGGCGTCGAAACTTGAGAAGGCCATCTTCTAGTACGAGAGGACCGAAGATGACGAACCTCTGGTGTACCGGTTGTTCTGCCAAGAGCACCGCCGGGTAGCTATGTTCGGTTATGATAAACGCTGAAAGCATCTAAGCGTGAAGCTGTCTTCAAGATTAAGTTTCATAGACCCCTTCGAGACGAGAAGGTTGATAGGTTGCAGGTGTAAGCATAGTAATATGTTCAGCCGAGCAATACTAATGGTCTTGTTTAATCGCAAGAATGGATAATTAAACAATAAATTGTTAAGCCGATTTTTCGGCCAAGTGTGCGTCGCTACGCTTATGGTTTTTGCCTGAAAATATTTTTAGATACAGAGTTCCCGTGGTTCGAGCGGAGAGGTCACACCTGATCCCATCCCGAACTCAGCAGTTAAGCTCTCTAGCGCCGATGATACTCTTTTGGGGAAAGTAGGTAGCCGCGGGTACTGTGTATCTAAAAACATAAAAAATCCGATTCTATTTTGAGTCGGATTTTTTTATTTATTTAAAAATAAAAAGAGCGACTTATTGTCGCTCATAAAAGTGCTTTATTCTGATGTTGACTCACCCCTTTGTCCAGTGAACATAATTATATGTGTTGCCATCACCTCTTGGAATCAATTTATTTTCAGCGTTGATTATGATTATTTCCGGTTCAGATGATGTTCTATGTAGAGTAATTTCCATTACCCCCTTAGCTTCTTCGACTGGCGATCCGTCAAAAAACCTGATATTAACTAAACTCTTGTCGTCAGAATCAACTAAGCTGAGCATTCTGATGCTATTGTTTGCTCCTTCAATAATTTTAACTCTGATTTGATTTCTCCTTGCTTCAATTTTTTTGCGCTCTTCTGCTGTTATTATTTCTAACTCCAATTGGTATCTTATTTGCGCTCGTAAAACATCCAATACGCCCGGTTTTGAATTGGCTTCTCGTAATGCTCTTTCAAATTCTTCATCAGTCATTTTGGATGGTTTAGTCGGCTCATCAACTTGTTCTGGTGGGGTTGATGTGCTTACAAATCTTCCTTGTCTATTTCGCGCGCTTCTCATGGCTTGTTTCCTCTTTAGTTGTGATTAAAACAAAATCGGAGTCAAAAAAGATAGCAAAGCTCTTTCTAACAGAGAAAAGAGACCAGAAATAATTGACTGCAAAAGTGTCAAACCAATACCCTCCCAAAATCCCGGCTCTTCTTCTTTTTCTTGATGGCAGGGCAGTCCGAAATAACTCATGGCAGTTCTCCTTGTGGTTGTTAAAGGGCGTTTTGAGGTGCGTTTATTTTAACACTTTTAAATCAAAAGTCAAGCTTGATTATTTTGTGATTTTGAGTTATAATATCTTTAATAAAAATATTTTTGCGGGTGTCGTATAGTGGCTATTATGTCGCCCTTCCAAGGCGAAGAGGCCGGTTCGATTCCGGTCACCCGCTTGATTAAAACACCACCGACTTAATGTTGGTGGTGTTTTTGTTTAATATTGGGCATTTTCTAAAATTAAAATTTTCTTTGCTTTTTTGTTTTTTGTGGATTATAATATAATCATTAAAATAATACTAATCTTATGAATCCCGAGAAAAAACCAACCGGCGATGGACAAGATATTAAGCCCCTAAAAGTTGATCTTCAAAAATTGAAATTAGCACAAGCCAAAAAAGATCAAGAAACATTATTAATATTACAGCAAAAACAAGCAGAAGAAGAAATACAAAAAAATCTTCAAGCCAAAGCATTAATTGATTTAAAATCAAGGGATGCTATTTTAGAAGAATTAAAATCTTTACAATCCGAAGTTGAACAATTAAGGGCTCAGCGAATTGAAGAAAGAATTACTAGTGCTGAAAAATTAAAAGCAGACAAAGCAACCAAAGCAGAGGAGTTGTCAAAAACAAGCAGTGAATTGGCCGAAGCTGATAGTGAGCTTGAAAAAATAAAAGAAATTATTGGTGACAAAAAAGAAGATGAATTAGCTCTTGAAATCATTGAAGCTTTAAAACAAATAGAGTTGGTTAAATCAGAAATAGAAAAAAAATTAACAGAATTAACTGAAGAAATAAAAAACATTGAAGCGGAATTAATATCCGAAGAACAGATTAATCGATATAAAGATATTTTAAAGAGGATGGAGGAGTTTAATGCTAAAATTGATGAAATTGAATCCAATTCTTATTTGATAGAAAAACTAATGGAAGAGGCGAGCAGTGAAGATACCTTAAGGCAATTGGTTGTTGATGCTGTTTTATCTAAAATAGAAACCGAAAAGAAACAGACAAGAGAAATATTTTCGCAGTTAGTTCAAATATTTTTGACTGAAGAATTTAAGTTTCGTGAATTTGATAAAATTAAAGATCAGGCAGAAAAAGAAGAAGAGATGAAAAAATTAATTCAAGCAATCCTTTCTTCTTTAAACGCTCCATCCGATGATAAGCCCCAAAAATTAAAATATCGTGATTCTTCAACACCCAGGGAACAACAACAATACTCAATTGGTATGGTTTTAAAGGTTTTGACGGGAAGATTTGGGACTATTGGTGGCTTAAATGTAGCAATGTATTCGGCGAGCGCCGAAAGAGATGATATTACTAATGAATATATTAAAAGCCATTTGGGTGTTTTGAATTATTTGCGCGCTATTTCTTTTACTTTAAAATCTGACAGAAGTATAGATTATTTTTTAAATAATTCAGTTCGTTTAGGTAAAGATGCTTGGAAAAGTTGTGATCAACAATTATATGCGCGAAAGCTCAATGTTCTTCCTGATGGCCCATTAACATCCATTGACGCTAGCGATACTGAAAGAAAAAAAATTCAAGAAAAGTTTGATACTGATTCTCAAAAGATTAACAAAATGGAACAAGAATTTATTATTCAAGAAAATAATAGGATTGAAGAAAGAAAAAAGCCGATTGAAGAAAGGATTGAAGCAATAAAAAAAGAAATGACTGATTTGGAATCTTTTTTAGCTGAAGCTAAAAAGCAACTTGAGCAATATAAAAAAATCCAAGAAGAAATATTAGAAAACGAAAAGGACATTAAAGAATTAAAAGAAAAATTAAAGTTGGATAGTGAGAAATTAATTAAACTAGGATTTTTGGCTTTTAGTGAAAAAAGTCATTTAAAAAGTCGAATAAAAACAATTGAATTACAAATATCTACTAGTAGTAAAAAAATTAATAAACTTTTAAAACAACAAAAAGAAATATACAAATTTTTTACCGAAAATTCTCTTGAAAGGATGATAGAAAATACCGGCAAAACAGAAGTTGAAATTAGATTAGAAGAAATGAAAAAAGAAATCAATGAATTAGAAAGGCAATTAGATGTTTTAAACTATCAATTATTAAAATAATACTTTTTAATATTAAAACACCGCCGACTTCATGTTGGTGGTGTTTTTGTTTGATATCTATTTTTTAAAAAAATAAAAAGCCGTAACACGTGGTTACGGCAGAAGTTATTGTGCTGTTAAGTCCTTGGCTCCAAAACCGAGAAGGCCTCGGTCAAGTAGTCGCGGGCTTTTTCCAGATCGATTTGACCGCCACCCTCAGAGTTGTCGCGCAAACCGGATTCGGCATCAATGGAGATGTCGGGGTAGGCGCTGACAATCTTTTCCAGTAGTGGCCTGAGATTTTCCGCCTTGAGTCCGCCGGCGATAGCCAGTTGGGCTTGCGGATTCTGGTTCTTGATCTCAGCCAAATATTCCAAAAGCAACTCAGGTTTCAGTTGGCAACCGATTCCACCGCTGTAATCAATCAAGAAGTAATCAATCAATCCGTTATAGCGACGCAGGTTAGTCGCGAGTTGATGTTGAGGCATACTGCTATAACCATGCATTCGTAGATTGATTTGCAACAAGAATTTAATCCACTGATATTGGCTTTTGACCCGATGAACGACTTTTGATTCGGGCCAAACCATGTTAAGCTGAAAAATTTCTACCATATTCTGGCAATATTCCAGTGCCCGCATCAATTCACCATATGTTCTGTCACTTTGATCCTGGGATTCACAATGAAAATGCAAGGCATTAATAGTTTCGGGCTTTTTGCTGAAGATCTGGCCCCAATGTTCTCTCTTGGGGTATTTTTTTGGATAATTGTTGGGTATTCCGTTGACTGTTTTGGAACTGGCCAACACTCCAATCATCAAGCGTCGCTGACGCTCAGTCGCAGTCGGCAAAAAGGCGCAACAAGCTTCAACCTCTTCGGGGCTCATAAACCCAGAAATGCCAATATATGGCTGTTTTTTTGTCATGACTCGTCTCCTTATTGTGGGTGGTTCTCGGTTTTAAGGTTCAAGATTGCTAAATAATAGCACCTAATTATGGTTTTGTCAAGAGTTTTTTGTTTAAAATATCTTGAGTATTGTCAAAAATCGTTATTTTTGTTATATTAATTGCGTATGGAAGATTTTTTACCAACAATTCTAGTCGTTTCTTCTTCGGCCTTATTATTACTGGCCGGTGTTTTTATTTATGCCGGTTTTTTTTGGTTTGGTTGGCCGGCCTCTTTTTTTATTGTTTTGTCTTTTGTTTCGGTTTTGGTGGCGTCAGCAATTTATTGGTTGGCACCGAATATAGACAATAAAGACGCTATTTTAGCTATTAAACAGATAGTTGGAGTGATTTGGCTATTTAATTTTTTATTATTGTTTTCTAATCTGGTTTCGATATTTGCTTTTCAGAGATAAATAGGTTAAGATATTGTTAATTCAATAATTTTCCAAATATATGGAAAACGAAAAACAAAAAATGACCGAAGAAAAAAATGAAGGAAGTGGTCAGATTATCGGTGATGATAATCTTATAACAGAAACCGCAAATGATTCTTTGGGTGACGAGAATCCAATATTAGAAACTGATTCTGATTCAATTTCTTTTAGTGATGAAGTTTTGGATGTAACAACGGCAAATACTGAAAAAAATCCAGAAGCAATAGATTTAGATTCGGAAAGCGAAATAACATCTCCAGAAACCAGCGAGAAACAATCTTTTGATTTTTCGGGACCAAGTCAAGATGATTTGATAACACAAGATCAACAAGAAATTACCAATGATAATGAAGATAAAAAGTTAGATACAGAAAACAAAAAAGAAAACTCAAAAAATATTCAATATAATCAAAACCCCAAAAATTATTTTTTAATTATCGCCATCATTATAGTGATTGCCTTGGTAATTTTTGCTTTTTGGCGTTTGTTGTCTAATGATAATTCCAAAAATCAAGGTGAACAAATAAGTATTTCTGTTAGTGATTCTTTAGAACAAGGAAAAGTCAGTATTATTGAAGAAACTCGAGAAGAAATCAGTGTCTTGACTAATCAACCACAAAAAACTGATTATGATTCTATAGAAGCTAATGCCTTTTTCGCCAATTCTTTAAAAGACCCGGATCAATTGGATTGTGGTCGAGTTTTTCTTTTAAAACGTTCCATACCAAAAAAATACGATTCTAATTTATTGAATTCAGTTTTGGGATTATTGGAGCCGTTATCAGCCAAAGAAAAAGAATCGGGTTATTTGTCAGCTATTCCCGAAGGAACAATTCTTAAATACATAAAATTAGAGGATTCCGGAACCGCAGTCGTTAATTTTTCTGGTAATTTAAATAAATCAGCTGGCTCTTGTGCCGTAACCGCGATTAGAGCTCAAATCAGTCAAACTTTGCTTCAGTTTTCAGCGGTTAAATCAGTCGTGATTTGTATTGATGGTAATTGCAATCAGGATGAGATCCTTCAACCATAACCGATATTTAATCGGATAGTACTGTTGGCCTCGTTTGGAGTCGTGCCCGAGCGGGGCTTTTTTGTTGCTTGATTTTTTTTGATTTGGTGATTGTTAAAAAAAATGATATAATTAAGCAAATAATATTCATTTATGTGGCTGATTATCACTATAATTTCTTATTTTTTAAATGCGGTTTCTTTGTTGATAAATAAATTTTTAATTAACAAAAAAATTACCAATCCCGCAGTTTATGCTATTTTTATTTGTTTGTTGATGGTGTTTTCTTTGTTGTTGTTGCCTTTTGATTGGCGTTTGCCCGATGTTTGGCAATTAGTGTTAGAAGTTGTTTCAGGGTTTTTGTTTGGCGCCGGAGTTTATTGGATGTTTGTTTCTTTAAAATTTGGCGAGGCCTCCCGGGTGATGCCGATTATTGGCGGAGTTCAGCCCTTGATTGTTTTGCCACTGGCTTGGTGGTGGTTAGGCGAAGATGTGAGCTATCGTTTTTTATTAGCTTTAGTGTTAATTGTAGTTGGCGGTTTTATAATTAGTTATGGTGGTGGCCGAGCCGAAAAAAAGGCCTATGGTTATGCGATTATTTCTGGAATTGTTTTTGCTATTTCAATCGTGATGCTCAAAGAGGCCTTTAATTTACATCAGGGTTTTATTGCGCCTTTTGCTATTTCTCGTTTGGGCTCGGTGTTTTTGGGTTTATTGTTATTAATTAGTCCCAATAATTGGCGCGATGTTTGGCGCGAAATAAAAACACCACAAAAACAGTCAGGGAGTTTGTTTTTATGGGGTCAGGGTGCTGGTGCAATATCTTCTATTTTATTAAATCTGGCCTTTGCTATTTCTGTTGGCATGACGGCAATAATTAATGCTCTGCAGGGTTTGCAATATGTTTTTTTATTGTTGGCGATAGTGATTTTGGCTAAAAAATTTCCTCAAGTACTCAAAGAAGATGTCAGCTCTGCGGTCTTAACTCAAAAAATATTAGCCACCATTTTAATTATTTTTGGTTTGGTTTTAATCGCTTTTTAATTGATACTTTTTATGTTTGATTTTTTTAAACGCTTTTCTTATCGTCAATATTTGTTAGGATTATTTTTGTTAATAATCGTAGCAATACTTGTCGTTGCTTATTTTTTGGATTTCAGAAAACCGATGAATTGGGGAGTTACTTTTTCTTGGCCTTATGTAGAACAAGAACTGAAACTTGAGCCCAAAGAAGTTTATTTGGCAATTTTAGATGATTTGGGAGTGGATCGGATTCGTTTGTCGGCTTATTGGGATGAAATTGAAAAACAAAAAGGCGAGTATGATTTTTCTAATCTTGATTGGCAA
>CAZYUN010000039.1:0-7853 GCA_964650755.1 uncultured Gammaproteobacteria bacterium | reverse complement strand
ATTTTATTCATTTTCAAATCAGCCATACTCTTAACCGGCAAAACCGGTTCGCCAAATAAACGCTTAAAGAAACCCGGGCGATTTTTATTTTTTATTGTCTGCTGAGAAACTATTGGAGATTTTTGGTGATGTAAAAAATCTCCAGCCGAAAGATTATTCCGCGAAACAACCTCATTGGATTGAGGTACCGTCAATGGAACATCCTCAACTTTTTTCTTTTTGCCAAAAACTCTTTCATACAAGCTGATTTGAGGCCGATCAGATTTAAAAATATCTTTTGTAGAATTAAAACTTGGTTTGGTTAATTCTAAAGATTCAGGTTTAACTGATTTTTTAACCCGTTTTAATTCTCTTTCTTCTTTAATTCTTAAATCTTCCGGTAATAAATTTGGATCGCTCATAAAATTATTCAATGTCCCTCATAGCCAAGCCAACCGCAACCGAAAATCTCGGCCCAATACGATCAAGAGCCGGCTTTAAATCGGTTGGATACACAACTTGAGCAAAGGGATCACCTATATAAACATTAATATTAAAATTATTAGACAAATAACCAGACAAATGACCCAACAAAGCGCCACCACCAGTTAAAATGATTTTTTCTATTTTTGCTTCATTAGCATCATTATATAAATTCATTGTATATTTTATTTCATTTAAAATTGGAGCGAAACCCTGTTCAATGTTTTTTGGTAAAACGTTTTCTGCCGTTTCAGCATCTAAAGACAAATCTTGTTTAAATTGTTCGGCTCTATCTAAACTAACATTAATAGCTGAAGAAATTGATTTGGTTAGCGATTGCCCCCCCAATTCTATTGATCTAGCAATCATTGGTATACCCTTTTTAACCACCAAAATACTTGAGGTTGATGCTCCCAAATCAACTACCATCACCACCGATTTGTCGGTACCAATTAAAGATCTAACCAAAGCAAAGCTTTCTGTTTCTAAACTCAACAATTCAACTCCCGCTTTACTAAAAATTTCTACATATTTTTTAATCAAGTTTTTGCTGGCGCCAGTCAACAAAATTCTGATATTTTTTTGAGTTTTAGAGAAAATTTTCTTAAGCGGACGCGACTCTTGAGACAGATTTCCATTATCTTTAATCACTGACGGCACCGAATCAAACTCTTCAATAATTTTCCAATCCAAAATCACTTCTTCTAAGGGCAGTGGTATGATTTTTTTTGCTTCCCAACTGATAGCCGAGGCCAATTCTTTTTTATTTAAATAGGGCAAAGTAATGATAGAAGTAAAAACCGAAAAAGTCGGCAAGGCGGCTATCGCTTTGTTGGTTGATGTTTTGGATTTTTTTAAAATCTCTTTCAGAATAGTAGCAGTACCACTAACATCATTTAATAAATTATCGTTACCAATTTCAGCAGTATTTTTTTCAGTAAAACCATAAGTTGATAATCGTGGCCTTCCGCTATAATTTGATAATTCCACCACTTTAATAGAAGAAGTTCCTAAATCAATTCCTAAATAACTGATTTTTTTTGAACCAAACATAATATAAAAATTATTAACTTAAAAATTAAAATCCCTAACCACCGGCAAATTGCCAAAAAAATCTTTCATTCCGGGTGGCGGATTAGCAATGAAACGACCATCATAAATGATACTTTCTGAACCTGATAAAATATTAGAATATTGTCTTCTAAAATCAAAGGCCTTGGCAATAATCAATCCCCCGACTGTTAGTTGTTGAGTAGATGCTCCGGAAAAAAATACCCCATAACCATTTTGTTTATATTTCGGATAATCAATATTAGCTGAACAGGGTTGATCATCTTCTTGTAAACAATTATTGTTGTTACCCAAAACCATAAAAGCGCCCACTACTTTTTTGACACCACTATCAATGACCACATCACCCTTAACCACCCAAGCAACTGAAGCAATTTTGGTAATTGAATCGATTTCTTGATTACTATAGTCATAATCATCATTAACAATCAAATTGCCATTAACAACAACTAATCCATTACCCTTTTGACCAACTCCAGCATTATTAATTTTAAATCTATCTCTTATATACAAATCACCATTAACAACAAAAACTTTATTATTCATGACAATATCCTTATCCCATTGCGAATTATTATCATAAGAAATTAATTCATTGCCGTATTTGTTGTATTTTTTAGAATTAGCGGTTTTATAAACAGTAGTTAAACCAGTGAGATCTATTTTTCCTAACGCATTTTTATAGACGGAATCAGTGATTTCTGTTTTAGGAAAATCAATCGCTATATTTTTAAAATTATCTACACACTGACCTGAAGTAAAATTATAAACATCTTGAGAAATTATACAATAAGTAGCATTAACTCCCGAAACTAAACTCTTTTGACGTATCTTATTTTTAGAAAAAACCGTCCCATAAAGAGTTTGTAACCAAGGATAAACAACTCCCGACTCGCCACCCATCGGCCTTAATTGAATCCAGCCAACGCCGGTACTGCTAGCGGGTGAATCATTACCATTCCAAGCCCAACCAATAATCTCACCATTTTGTTGGTCAATACCGCCACCATACAAATAACAACTACTACAAGCCGAGCATTTAATTCTAAAAGACGCACCATTTTTAGAGCTAACTTTTGAGCAACTAGAACAACCGGAGCAACTATTACCACTACCACCAAAAACAGAATCAACGGAAGAAATTGGTAAATTTTGGCCATCAAATTTTACTGCCGTAAAACATAAACGACAAGAATCAAAATCTATTTCAGAATATCTGATACAGTCACTAGTTGTTTGTCCCTCTTCATTAACCGCATATTCTAAACACTTTTTCTGACAATCATAACAAGCCATGCCTTTATCACTGCCAGACACTGGATCAGTGCCAGCCGAAGAACTAAAGCCAAAATGAATCCTACCCAAATCACCCAAAGACAAAACCTTGCCCCAACCGGAAATCATACCCCCATCATCTTTTTTTAAAGTCCAGCCACCATAAGGCGAATTCATAGTTCCAAAATCAGTAGGATTGCAAGGATTTGAACCACTACTAGAACAAATATTTCTAGAATCACAAGTTTTTCCAAAACAAATCCAACCCAAATTAGCCGACCAGCCCCAACCATAAATTTCATCTCCTTCTAAAACAACCTTATATTCAGCGCCGGAATTTTCTATTTTTGGATTACCGCTATTTAAAGAAATCCAACCATAATTTTCACTCCACAACCAACCAGCGAATTCATATTTAATTTCTTGTGCTCGACTAACCGAAACCAAGAAAAAACCATAAGCAATGATCAATCCAACAACTATTAATCCGAAACTGAAATAAATTTTTTTGATCAAATCAAAATTCATTTTATCAATTAATTATCTAATTGTTTCCAGGTGTAATTATTAACAGAAGTTCTCACACAACCATAAAAATTACCGACATTATTAACTTCTTCATATATAATTCTACCGACAGACGCCTGATTGCAAACACCCCTGGAAGCAGAATTAAATTTTATAAAACTCGCCACCTCAAGTGAGTTTGATTTAATATGACCGGAAACATCCAATGCTGATGTAGGATCAAAATTATTAATACCAACTAAACCGGAAGGAGAATTGATTACGGTGACATTACTTTTATTTAAAGTTCCATTACCGATTAAAATTGAATTACTTCCAGTAATTATTGTTCCGCTACCAATAGCAATTCCCAAACCTATGGACTGATCACCAGATACCTTGGAATTAAAAGCGAAACTTCTTGAACCAACAACTTCACCCTCACCCAAAGCCACGGAACCATAACCATTAGCCGTAGCCATTCCACCAGCCGCAAAAGAACCATCACCAGTAGCTTTAGTTCCATTACCATAAGCACCACCCAAAGCAACGGCACCAGTGCCATTAGCTATAGCGCTTCCACCAACTGCAACGGCGCCACTACCAGAAGCTTTTGTTCCACTACCATAAGCACCACCCAAAGCAATTGAATAATCACCCTCAGCAACGCTCATGGCACCGGCAGAAAAAGAATAATTACCAGAAGCCACCGAACCAGAACCAACACCGCCAATCATCGCAATTGACCTATTGCCGATCGCAGAACCACCAAAACTGGCTATTGGCATATTGGCATCAGGAAAAACATTTAATTGATCATAAATATTAACTTTATTGGCAAAAGTTGATTCACCATCGTTGCGAGTAACATGAATCCAACCAGTTCTAATTTCACCATAAGGAACCTGTAAACTACCGCTATTAAAATTATGATCACCTACAAAAATATCACCCCAAAAACGATAAAAATTTCTATCATTATCGTTATTAGTAGATAGTGGACTATTAAATTGAATTGTATTCGGCATATCTTTTGTACCACCAAAATACATATCGCCGCCAGAGGTTAAAATTAAATTATTACCGGCTTGAGCATTCCAAAAACGCAAATCCTGACTACCTCGATCATGATAAACACCCCAATGAGTATTTTCAGTTTCAGTGCTTTGAAGTTTCAATTCAGCATTATTGCCGGAATCTTTATAAATCAACAAAAAATCTAATAATTTTAAATAACCGGCATTATTATCAACATTAAGATATGCCGGAGTTTGTGGCAAAGAAAAACCATCACTACAAGAACAAGAGCCACAATTAAAATTGTTACAATTTCCAATGGTATTTTTTAACTCTTCTGCAGACAAACACTGACCGCCACAAAAAAATTTATTTCCACAATTTGTGCTTCCACTAATAGTGGGGCAAGAAGCAGAAAAAACCGGAGTCGCCACAACAACCAAAAAACCGATTATTAAAAAATTAAGTAATTTATTTTTCATATATTTATTAAACGTTAAATAATAAACTAATAACAACAAGCTAAGCGCAGTGCCTGATCACAGGGCCGAATATAAGCAACTGGATTATCACCAAACGACCAATAAGAACCGAATTTTTCACTACTGGCCGAAGTCCAGCCATCACAATCATTAGCTTGACCAGAGATTCCCGAGGCAATCCATAGACTAACATTATTTTTCACAGCATCAACACGAGGAAACATTTCTTTATCTACAGAAAGAACAATAATATCTTTAACAACCTTATAATCGCGCCTAATTAATTCCATTATCTCTTCATTGGTACATAAATGAGACCCAGCATAAGAATTAGAACACATTGTATCAGCTGCCGCATAACCAATCGGCTTGTTATCTTTATATAAAGCCGGATTTAAAAACTGCAACACATCAATATTCCCAGTCATTCCTTGAATACTAATGCCGGCAAACTCAACTCCTGCACCGATTTTTTTACCACTCCAATATAAATCACCATCTTTATTATATAATTTACCATCAGTGTCTTGGGGATCTCTGGAACTTAATCCCAAAATACCATTAACCAAAACTTCTCCCGATGGCTTTAAAGATAACAAATTACCCAAAACAGTACTGCCCTTTGAATACCAAAAGCGGAACTCTTCGCTAGATCTATCATGATATAATGCCCAACGACCATCAGCAGAGCTTTGAACGCTTAATTCAGCATTATGAACAGAGTCGTTTTTATATAAATGAAGCGTAGCTGAAATAGCTGGACTAGCAATACCAATACCAACCTGACCATCACCGGTAACGCGCATCATTTCTTGAGCTGGTTCATTATATTTTCTAGTTAATGAAAAAACCAAATCAGTTTGTGGTATATAATTATTAGTCACACCAACAAAAGAAATTTTTCCAGCAACGCCATCAGCCCATTTAGCTGAATTTTGAGTACCAACTTTGGCTAAAATATTAAATATTTCTTTGTTTTTATAATTATATTTTTGTGGATCCGACCAGTATTTCCCAGCCATCGTCGGCGCTCCATTTAGTTTTTCAAGTTGCAAAGGAATGCCGGGGTTTTTTAGAGTACCAATACCGATATTGCCATTTGTTAAAATATTACCAGCAAAAGTATTATCACCGGCAACAGTAGAGTGTAACCATTGGGCCTTAAGCGGACCACCCAAGTCCAAAGAAGCATTGGTGCTACTTGATAGATTGCCAATAAAAACATTACCAGAAAATCCAGAAGCATTAGATCCGTTTTGTAAAACATTTAATAAATTAGGTGTAATAGGATTTGATCCACCCCCACCACCTCCGCCACTATAATAATTATTGATAATATTAACTAATTGCTCCACACTTTGACAATTAACATCATTACCATTCCAAGAAAGAAATTGATCGGTTCCGGTACAATTATCAATTGATATTTTGAGAGCGTTATAACGACCGGCTATCTCGCCATCAAAAACAGTGTCGGTAGTTAGTGGCGGAGCGATATTGCCATTTGGCGGAGCAACACTCGGACTTATCCAAACTGCGCCAGCCAAATTAACATTAAAGCCAAAAAATAAAAACAAAAATACTCCGAATACAAACCAAAAATGATTGATTTGTGACTTTAGGTATTTTATATACATAAACTTCACCTTCCTATTAGTGAATAAGTTTTAATTGACTTATCCACAGTTATATCTTATAATTTATTATACCACAAATAAACTAAAACAACAAAACAGTTATGTTAAGTGACAAGATTTTTGAAAAATTATCAAGCCACCTAAAACAATCATTGTTTAAAGCTCTTCAATTGACTGAAGAAATGGGTCAAGCAACAACCGAGCCACTTCACCTTTTAGTCGGATTATCGCAACAAAGGGGCTCAATGTCAGCGGAATTATTGGCTAATTCACAAATCAAAACCGAACAACTAAAAGATTTTTTGGTCATCTCTTTTAATTCAGAACTTTCTGACCAAAAGAAAAACAAAAAAATAACTTTTTCCGATAATGCTTGGAAAATTATTCTTAAGGCCGTCAAAATAAGTTATTTAAATGATCATTTATATGTCGGCACCGAGCATTTATTAAGCGCTATTTTAGAATATAAGGATTCTAAAATTGAAGAGTTTTTAATTAAACAAGGAATTGATTCTCATATTTTACAAACTAAAGCTAATCAATTAATAGAAAGTACAAGTAAATTAAATGAAATTGTTGGTGACTTCAAAACAACTCAAACAACTTCTGAAAAAAACCAAAAAGAACCTGAATCAACTTTGGATTATTTTGGCAGAAATTTGACCAATTTAGAAATACAAAAAAATATTGACCCGGTCATTGGCAGAACCCAAGAAATAGATAGAATTATTCAAATTATTTGTCGTCGACAAAAAAATAATCCCCTCCTTTTGGGCGATCCGGGTGTCGGAAAAACAGCAATTATAGAGGGTTTAGCGAAAAAAATCTTAGCCGGTCAAGTGCCTCCGGTTTTGTTAAACAAAAAAATCTACTCACTTGATCTAACTTCGCTCGTAGCCGGAACATCTTTTCGGGGCGAATTTGAAGCACGCATTAAAGATGTTATTAATGAAGCAACTAATAGAGGTGATGTTATTTTGTTTATTGACGAAATTCATCAAATTATCGGTGCCGGATCTTCTATTGGCAATAATATGGATGCCGGTAATATTCTTAAACCGGCTTTAGCCAGAGGTGAACTGAAAATTATCGGGGCTACAACTTTTGCTGACTTCAAAAAAACCATAGAAAAAGACACTGCGTTAGCGCGTCGTTTTCAAACAGTCAAAATCTCCGAACCAACCCCTGAAGAAACAGTCAATATTATCACCGCCAACAAAACTTATTTTGAATCATTTCATAAAACAAAAATCACCACTGAAGCCATAAAAACGGCGGTTGTTTTGAGTCAAAAATTCATTACCGACAAATTTCTACCCGATAAAGCGATTGATTTAATTGATGAGTCCTGCGCCAAAAACACTGCACAAAAAAAACCCTCACCTATCAAAAAACAATTACA
>CAZYUN010000038.1:6399-7900 GCA_964650755.1 uncultured Gammaproteobacteria bacterium | reverse complement strand
CTCGGCAATAAATTGTTGAATTTTTCCGATTTCTTCTTCGTCTATCATTTTTTCAAACTCTTCCGCGTATTGTGGTGGTAGTGAAGTAATAATTAGCGCATTGATCCTGTCTTCTAATCGTGATACCAAATCATCACGCATTTGAAAGATTACCTCTTCTTCTAAATTCATTTTTTTAACTCCTTTTTCTTCAAGTAACTTATCGGCAAATTGCTCTAAAGCTTCATTTTCTATGGCTGGCATATTTTTGTATGTTATTTTTATTATTTTTATTATAGCATATAATTATTTGGTGGTAAATTATTTTGTTTTTTAATTTTGCTAAAAGTTAAGAATTTGGTATAATATATTTATTAGTTGTCAATAAATTATTTTTATATGGTAGGCAAAAATACCACCAAAAAACTTTCCGGAGTAGCAAAAAAAACCGGTGCTTCAATTACTTCCACTCCTTCGGATGATATTAAATTGAAATTGGTGAAATTAGAAAACAAATATTTGGATTTGGCTAATCAGATTGAAGATCTTGTGTATGATTTTCAAAAAAGATTAAGTGAATTTAAAAAAATAGAGAAAGCGCTGAAAGAAAATTTCATCAAAAAACAAGATGAGAAAAAAATAAGAGAGATTTTAAGTAAAATCAAATAACTAAAATATGAGCAGAAGACCGCAAGAAGGATTTCCCAAACAATTAGCGGAGGCCGAAAAAAAACGAGATGAATTAACCTCTCGTTTTGGTGAGTTGTCTAAAAACATTTCTGAATTAGATCAAAAAATCAAAAGCATTATGGCAGAAATTTCCCGTCGTTTGGAAGACCATAGTTTTGGTTTTAATACCGAAGATCTTGATGAAGAAGATCAAAACAAGATTGAGGTATTTAAAAAACAACAAGAAGAACAACTTAAAATCTTAACTTTTCAATTTCAAGAAAAACAGGAAGAGTTAAAAAAAATCGCTAAAGAATTAGGAGAAATAACCGCTTATTTGGAATATCAAGAAGGTCGTGACAGTCGCGAAACTATTTTAGAAGCCGTATCTAAAGCGATTTCTATTTTAGAAAAATCAGATCCGAAAAAAACCAATGAAAAAATAAAATGGGTTATTAAAAGCGTTAAAGATAGCCGTAAAAAAGTTGGTGGTGGATCACAATTTAAGGTGTCGGCTAGTGGTCATAGCCAAATGGAGGGCATCCCTGTTGATGGTTTGATTGAAGAACTTACTTTAATTTCTGAACAAACTCAAGAACGATTAAAGAGTGAATCAAATAATCAAGAACTCAATCAGCAATTTGAAGAAATTCAACAAATCATAAAAACTCTAAAAGATAACAGTCAGGGTTATTTTTCCATGCATCCGAAAATGCGAGGCGACAAACAACACTGGAGAACCGAATTAGAGGCAAAATTAATTTCTTTAGATTGGCGTGCCACTGGTAGTGTTGATAGTGATTATCAAAAAGCCATGGAGGCCTTAAATAATCGTTTGGAATTAGTTTTGCCG
>CAZYUN010000038.1:3246-6299 GCA_964650755.1 uncultured Gammaproteobacteria bacterium | reverse complement strand
ATTGAAAATAATCCCGAAATTTCACCCATTGATGTGGTTGGTGTTCCTGTTGATGAGCCCATAATAATATCAAATCCAAAGCAAGAGCAAGAACCGCCAAAAGGAGATATTATTGATGTTGTTGCGGTTCCCGTTGAACCCGAATCGGGTTTGCCTGATGAGGAATTATTACTAACCGAAGAAAAACACCCCAATCTTTTAACTGACCAAACTACTCCGGAAATCCCCACAACAAAACCAATTGAAAAGAAAAAACGACGATTGGGTGTGGTTGATATTTCTGAAACTATTGAACAGAGAGCCAGAGATGCATCTGAGGATTTGTTGATTAATAAAACTGATCGAGCTAGAAATAAGGGGTGGTGGCGTAAAATTGTTGCCGGTATTAAATCTATTCCGGTGGTTGAAGAAATTCGTCGTGCTAACAGATTTAAAAGCATAAAAACCGAGGTTATTGAGACGGGTAATATTTTTGCGGGTCAAGAGAATAGTGAAAGGGACTCTAAGTTAGCCAAGCATTATATTGTTGATCGTTTTATTACTGCATTAGAAGAAGATATGAAATCTTCTTTAATTCATCATGGTGAAAAGAGTTCTGAAACTGAAAGTAATTCTGAAACAATCATGGCAATCAAAGAAGATATCAGGAAATTGCTCCATGATTATGCAACCGATCCTAATTTTTCTTCTCAGGATTTTATTAATGCTAAAAATAGAATTTTAAATCGTTTATATCAAGAACATCCTGAAGCTTTTGGGGAGGGTGGCGAATTTAAAGATAAATTGTTTGCTGATAATTTTTTAGAAGTAGCTGATGATTTAAGAATTTTAGTCAGTCATGAAGATGGTTTAAATAGATTAGATGAAGAATTAAATGATTTGATTAATACTGAATTGGTTTTAGGAGAGGCGAGAACTGGTGTTCGTACTGAAACTGAATTAGGTCGTGTGGGTAGATTATTAGAAAGATTTGTTGGCGAAAAAAAAGCAAGAAAATGGGGTATGGGTAGGTTATTGATTTTGCCGGAAGTTCAAACGGCTGCTGTTGCCGGTGCTTTGGCATTCATAGAAACCGGAGCTATTGCCACTTTTAGGAGTTTGGCTTTGAGAGGTTTGACTTTTGGTGGTTCAGCTGTAGTCGGCGCTGGTTTGATGGCTTGGCGCGAGGATAGAAAATTAAGAGCTGAACGAACGCATCATGCTCGAGAAATGGCGCGTGGTGGTAGAATTTCTCCGGAAATGTTGCGTCGCCAAGAATTAGAAGAAACTAGATATGAAACCGTAACAGCACTGTCTTTGATTCGCAATATAGAGGTGGCAATGAATCAAAATTTAGAATCATCTTTGGATTCATTGAATAATTTAGCTGAACAGGTGGCGATGGCTGAAGTTAGAATAAAATTTTCTGACAAAAATAAAATAGATTTAATTAGTTATACCGATGCTTCATTATTAGAAAAAGAAAGATTGGATTTAGATATTGCGATTGCCAGGGCAAAAATTAGATTGCGTCAGATGGTTCAGCAACTAGCAGATAGAAGAGAAATTGATTTGGGTGAAGGTACAGTTGAGGGTTATGTTGATATTAATTTATTATACGAAAAAGAGGGCGCTATTCCCGATCCAGATAGCAGTGTTAGACCTACAAGAGATAGTGTTGCTGGTAGATTGGAACAAGAAAAATTACAGAAAGATAAGAAGTTTAAAACACAAAAAAGATGGAAAATGTTAGGCAGGGCAGCAATGGGTTTTGGGGTTGGTTTGGGTGTCGGTGGAGTTCTTCAAGAAGTTGGTTCTTGGATTAGGAACGAGCAGATGGATGTTTATGATCAGGTGGGTTTTGTTGAGGCGGTTTTTGGAAAAAATCAAGGCGAGCACATAACTATTTTAGGAAAACTTGGAGAATTTCTGAATGAAACTAAAGATAAATTTTTTGGCTCTTCAGATTTTGTTTTACCGCAATCTCATGAAATGCTTCTCAATGAAAATCATGTTGTTTTACCGGAGGGTATTCAAATTTTAGAAAATTCTGAAGGTGGCAATACTTTTAATATCGTTCGTGGCAATGAGATTATTGCTAGTGGCATTGAGTTTGATGATCAAGGCAGAATTACTCAAGCCGGCTTAAGGGCATTAGAGGCCGACGGTATTAGTGTTAATGAGGTTGTTAATCGTTTTAATGGCCCCGCTATTCCGATTGAGACAGCTGAATTTATAAAACAAAATCAAGCTTCTTTTCAAGAGATTCATCATTTGTTGTGGGCTGATAATGATACTCCAAAACCGATTTTTGATTTAAACGAACTTAAACTTGATTGGGGTGGTGTTAGTGGTTCCGGTTTAGATAAAGATGGAAATTTTGTTTTATCAATGGCTAGGATGGGAGTTGATGGTTCTTTTCATGGTGATTGGTCGGCTGATGCTCAACAATTAATGCGAGAAGGAAAATTATCATTTTTGATTTATGCTTCTGAAGAAACTCAAGGACAAGCGATTAAATTGCCAATTGGTCCTGATGGTAATGTAATTATTGATAAAGACAGCTGGATCGCTAAGAATTTTTTCAGGGTTGATGAACGGGGCAATACTGCTTTCTTGGGTCGTTTTGGTGAGGTTAGTCAAATTGTAGAAAACAAAGATGGTGTTGATCAAATTATTCCTTTGGCTACTATTACGGGCGATGGCCTTGATCAAATTTTAGCGCCAACCCCGGTTGATAGTTTTAGGACTATTATTGATATTCCGGTTGGTGATAAAATTATTGATGCACCCCCACCAATTATTCCAATTATGCCACGTAAACCATTAGAAAAAATTAGATCAGGTAGAAGAGGTGAGGGTGGCTATGGTTATGGATATGGTTATGGTGAAGGTGGTTATGGAGATGGTTATGGCTTATTAGACGGTTCTAAATACTCCGAAAGATTAGCTCCTGAAGTTCAAACTAATCCCAATTATGAGTGGTCAAAAAGCGATTTTAAATTAGTTAATGATTATTTAAAGAATCAAGAATCAGAATATCTGGAAGAATTGGGAGAAATGATTAGGGGTCA
>CAZYUN010000038.1:0-3146 GCA_964650755.1 uncultured Gammaproteobacteria bacterium | reverse complement strand
AGCCCCGATTATGCTGATGCTATTGCCGAACATTTTGATGCTCATCCGGAATCAGACGCTATTCTCTGTAAGTGGGATTATCCTGAAACAACTTATACAAAATTTCCATTACTTCATGCAGCTCAAAGGGCTTGGCATTACTTTGACAGGGTTGATAGCACTAAAACTATTGATGGGGTAATTGAAAATCCTAATTTAATTGGAAGAAATTCTGCCTTTCGTTCCGGTGCTTATGTGGCTATTGGCGGATATAATCCCAAAGCTCAATTAGCGGAAGATTTAGAGATTGGTTGGATGATTAATAATGCAAGAAAGGGCCAAAGATCCAGAATTAATTATCTAAATGGCGCTTGGCTTAAATCCAATCCTCGTCGGGCCGTAGTAAAAATGTTATCTGAAACACCATTAGTGCAACAATATGGAGATTTTCATGTTAATGAAGAAATTAGAAGAAAAGATTTGGGTCAATTATTAGAAAATGATATTGATATTGATTGGTCAAGATTCAAACAAGAAATGCAAGCACTCTATAATATGTATAGAGGCAAAAATTATCAAGAACAGCGTTTAGTTTCTATCTTTAAATATGCGATGAAATATTTGGGAGTTGATTGTGAAGTGGTGAATCATCAGGTTATTATTAAAGACACTTCTAAATTAAATACCGGCTTAACTCAATATCGTACTCAAGAACAAGTCGGTTAGTATTGTTCTTAAATTGTGTGTTTTTTGCTTTTTGTGTTATAATTAATTTATCTTGAGTATATTGATTTTTAATTATTATGGTATTCAAAAATAAAACTAATTTTAAATTTTTTGGAATTTTTTTGATTCTTGTAAGTTTTTTGTTTTCTGGTTTTGGTTGTAAGATTTTAAACGCTGATCAACAAAACGCAATCAAGCCAATTACAATTAATTATTGGCGTGCCTGGGATGATCAGGATGCTTTTGATGAAATTATTAAAGATTATCAAGCTATTCATCCTAATATTACAATCAAATACAAAAAGTTCAGATTTGAAGAGTTTGAAAAAGAGTTATTAGATGCTTTAGCTGAAGATCGTGGTCCGGATATTTTTTCAATTCCCCAATCTTGGTTATATGATTATCAAACTAAATTAGCTCCTTTGCCTGAAAATATAAAGATGGGCTACATTATTGAAAAAAATTATTTTGGTATCAAAAAAGAACAGGTAATTGAGATTCGTACTAACAAAACACCAACTCTAAGACAAATTAAAGAAACTTATGCTGATACGGTCTATAATGATGTCGTGATTCAAAATCAGGTTTATGGTTTGCCTTTGAGTTTGCCGACTTTGATAATGTTTTATAATCGAACAATTATTAATCAAGCCGGCATTAGCCAAATCCCAACCGATTGGAAAGCATTTCAAGATGCTGTAAAAAAAGCCACAAAGTTTGAGGCGGATGACAAAATACTTCAGGCCGGAACTGCTTTGGGTACCGGTTTTAATATTGATAGATCGTTTGATATAATTTCGGTTTTAATGATGCAAAATGGTGCTCAAATGACTGATTCGCGTGGATACCCAACTCTTTTTAATCAAATTACCATTGGCAATCAAAGATTAACTCCGGGATTAACCGCTTTGCAGTTTTATGCTGATTTTGCTTCACCCATTAAAGATGTTTTTTCTTGGGATAATACAATGCCCGGTTCATTGGAGGCATTTTTGTCTGGTAAAGTTGGTTTCTTTTTTGGTTATAATTATCACTTGCCTCAAATTCGTTCTCGTTCACGAATTGATTTTGGCATTGCTCCGATTCCTCAGATTGCCGGTAATCCCAAAAAGAATTATGCCAATTATTGGCTTGAGGTTGTTTCTAAAAAATCACAATACCCAAATGAGGCCTGGGACTTTGTTCTGTTTATGAATAAACCCGAGGAGGTGCGTAAGTTTTTAGCTAAAACCGGATACCCAACGTCTCAAAAGCAATTAATTCAGGAACAAACAGAAAATGAAGATTTATATCCCGCTTCAACACAAACTCTAACTGCCGGCACTTGGTATAGGGGCAAAAATTCTTCTGCCGCCGAGCAAGCAATGAAAGAATTATTAGAAGAATATTTATTAATTACTGATCCGCGTCAGATTAGCGACTTGTTATCAAAAACTATGCAAAAAATAGTTCAAACAATGAATTAATATGTTTCAAGATATAAAAAATAAAATTTATTTTGTGGCTTTAATGATGTGGGTATGGCCGATATCTTTTGTTTCCGCTCAAAATTATTTGTTGGAAGGAATTAAATGTGCTAAGCGTGATGATCCCAAAGTTTGTGATATTTGTGATTTTTTTATATTATTAAAAAATGCTTTTGATTTGATGGTGGCCTTTTCAGGTACTATTGCTTTGTTAGCAATGATTTATGGTGGAGTAATGTATATTTTAGCTTATATTAATCCCGGTAACGCTAAAAAAGGCAAAGAAGCAATGATTGCCGCCATAATTGGTTTAGTGATTGTTTTTGCTTCATATTCTATAGTTTCTCTAATTTTGTGGGTTTTGACCGGTAAAAATGGTTGGATTGCTGATTGTGGTACTTATGGTAAGTTTAATACTCCCTTAAATAATTAAAATTAAAATATGCGTATTAAAAATAAATTAATAGTCATTTTGTTTTTGTGGATGTTGCCGATTATTGTCTTGGCTGAAGAGGAGGGGGTTGCTATTAAAGATCCCCTGGATCTTGGTGATCAGGGTGCGGCTGGGGTTTTGTTATTAATTAATCGTTTTGTTGATGCGGCTTTTTCTTTTAGTGGCGTTTTAGCTTTATTGAGTTTTATTTATGGTGGAGTGCTTTATTTGTCATCAAGTATTAATCCTGATAATGTAAAAAAAGCTAAAGATATTATGAAAAATTCGCTTATCGGTTTAGTTATTTTGTTTTCTTCGTATGCGATTATTAATTTTGTTTTGTCTTCCGTTTTGAAGATCAAATAATTTGTTTTTTATTTGGTGTTTTGCTATAATTAAACTATCCTTAAACTCCTAAAATAATTGGGGATAAATAGAAAGGGGGTGACAAACATGAAAAAAATCACAAAAAGTGTAGTTGCCGGATTAATGTCTTTGTCATTAGTTTTGGCTTTCGCGATGCCGGTTATCGTTGGCGCTGA
>CAZYUN010000037.1:0-7978 GCA_964650755.1 uncultured Gammaproteobacteria bacterium | reverse complement strand
CCATTTAATGTTTTTAATTATTTAGATATTAATCAAAAACCTTTATGGTTGAGATTTTTGTTTCATATTTTTGATTTATTTGGCGATTTATCTGCTTGGAAAATTTTAAAGATAGCCAAAAAAGAACAGCCCGAGCTGATTTTTTTACAGGGTTTTAAGGGTTTTGGTTATGTTTTGCCTCAATTGTTGTCTTTTTATGGTTTTCGTTTTTGTATTAGGGTTTATGATATGCAATACATTCACCCTTCCGGATTATTGCCTAAAAAAATCAGCTGGTTTAATCAAGTTTATATTTATTTAGTTAAGTTGATGTTAGGAAAAATGCCGTTAATAATTTTTCCCTCGGAATATATAAAAAATATTTATTTGAAATTCGGCTTTTTTAAAGAATCAAAAATTAAAGTCATACCCAATCCATTAGCTATTGGAATTAGTAAATTTCAAAAAAGCAATCGTCAGAAAAAAACAGTTAATTTTTTATTTTTAGGACAAGCTGAAAGATACAAGGGTTTGGGTGATTTGTTAGATGCTGTTATGCCCCTGGTTGGTGATTTTAAATTACACATTGTTGGTGAGGGAGGGGGTCTTAATGATTTTAAGCGTTTAGCTTTAAATGATAGCAGAATTATTTTTCATGGTCGTCTTGATAGAAAAAAAATAGCAGAAGATATTTGGCCTAGTATTGATTTGTTAATAAATCCCAGTCGAGTTGAAGAAAGTTTTGGGATGGTTGTAATCGAGTCCTATGTCCAAGGTGTTCCGGTTATTGCTTCTGATATCGGAGCTTTGCCGGAATTAATTAAAGAAGGCCAAACTGGTTGGTTGATTCGTCCCGGTGACGTTAGTCAATTGCGTTATAAATTACAACAGATTTTAGATGGCAAAATATCTCTTTCATCGTTGAAAAAAAATTGTTTAAATGAGTCCAAAAGATTTGTTATTGAAAATTATTTAAAGAGTTTGTATGAATTTATTAAATAACATAAAAGAGGGATTAAGAAGCTTATATTGTTTTAGGTTTTTTGAAGTTAGATTTTTAAACAATCCTCATATTGATATTAGGCAATTTTCTTTATCTATTATTTTAATTGGGACAATTTTTTATCTTTTGGGTAAATTTTTTACTTGGTCGCCAGTGGTATTTGGTGGTTGGTTGGTTTGGTTGACGGGGGCAGTTTTACTTTCAAATTTAATTTTGAAGCGTTATTTTTTTGGTATTTGGAATTATTTTCTTGGTGTTTTGTTAGTTTTTTATTTATTTGGTTTTGTTTTATCTTTTTTTAATTCTTTTATTTTTTTAAATTTTTTAACTTCAGCAGTAGCTTTATTGGTGGTTGGTTTGATTCTTTATGTTTTTTCTGCTTATAAGTTTGAAATAAAAAAAACTATTGACAATAATTTAGTGGCAACAACCATCGCCACTGAGCCGAGCAATAATAATTTTGTAATTGCTGACAAATTCTTATTGATCTTGGAATTTTTATTGAGCGGTCTTTTGCTTTTTGGTTTTTGGGAGTTATTAGCGTCAGTGACGGAATCGGCTGTTTATAATCCTTGGAATTTTCTATCTGGTGTTTATGCCTTGGCTGGAGTAGTTGCTTTTTTAATTATAGGTCTGTTAGTTTTTATGACCAGGCAAAAACCGAATCGTTTGCTTTTTTGGTTGGTGGTTTTCAGTTTTTTGGTACATGGGTATTTATTGGTTTCTTCTGCCGGATTTAATGCTGACCGATTCAGACATTTGGGATCGGAATATAGATTAATGAATTATTTTAATGAAATTGACCCAACTATTAAATCAGCTGATTGGTCAAAAAACATTGATTTTTTCGGTTTCTCAATACCCAATCCATTAATTAATATCAATCAATTTTCTTATTCTTTTCAGTGGTCGGAGGTTGTTTTTTTTAGTGATTTATTGCAAGTCGATTTGTTTTTTGTTGATTTGTTTTTAGGTTGGATTTTTTGGTCATTGTTTATTATTATCTTGTTTTATGTTTTGGGGTTAATTATTACGAATTACAAAACCCGCGAAGCTTTATTTTTCCCCTTGGCTTCTTTGGTTTTTTTTCAGCTTATTTATTATGGAGGGCAAACTTTGCCGGTTGCTTGGGGAGCGCTATTCTTTCTATTCTTTATTATATTAATAGTTGCTCGTTTAAGGAATTTGGATTTTAATAGAGATTATTTTTTGTTATTTTTATTTTTAGTATCTTTGTTTTCTTATACCTTGAGTTTTTTATTAGTAGGTCTTGCTTGTTTTTTGATTTTTTCTAAAAATAAGTTTTTTCCTATCATCATCTCAATGCTAAGTATTTTTTTATTGGAATTATTCTCTTCTTATAGTTATTTATCAAGTAAATTTTTAGTTTCTTGGCGAGAAGTTTTTAATACTAATCTTTTCTTTTTTATTGGTGATAATTTTTTATTTTGGCGAGTTGATTGGCTGTCTGGTGTAGGCAAGTTATTTTTTATGTTTTGTTGTTTATTAATTTTGTTTTTAGTGATAAAATACTTAAAAAGCCGATCACGTAACAAAGAAATTGATTTTGTTTTGTTATTTTTATTGATATTGGTTGTTAATTTTTTCTTGAGTATTCTGTTTTTACAGGGAACTTTAATTTCTGTCCGTCGTTTGAATGTGTTTGTTTCTTTGTTATTGGTTATTTTTGTTGGTTATGTTTGTTATTGGCTGATTTTGAATCAAAAAAAATTCGTTCAATTGATTTTCATTTTTTTCTTAACCTTGTTATTTTCTTTGGCTTGGTTTTCGGGACCCAATACAAGTATTGCTGTTTCTCTTAATGATTGGCGTAGCGCTAAAATTATAACTGAGAGAATTAGTTATAATTATTCTGATTATTGCGTTTTATCTGATATTAATGTGCTGTTGCCATTAGAAGCCCTAACTGAAAGGGAAATTGCTGGCGGTAATTTCTCTATTGATTCTAATCATGGTCAGCCGGAATTAAATTTTTTACTAAAAGAATTATATCAGCAAAAATCAAAAAATATTGGCAAACAAATGATAGAAGCAAGTCAAAAATCGCAATGTTGGCTGGTTGTAGCTAAAAACAAGTTAGACCCCATTTTAATAAACGACTTAAACACCCTTTATGGCTCAAGCGAATTATTGTATGAAAATTATTTTTGGTTGATAAAATAAAATTATTATGAAAGCTTTAATTATTTATAATCCCACTGCCGGTTTAACTGTTAAGTCGGATATTAAATCACAAACAGAAAACAAATTGATTTCCATCGGTTATGAAGTCGTATTATTGCGATTAAATGAATTATTTGAACAAGAGATAGAACGCCTTGATTTGTCTAATTTGGCTTTGGTAGTGGCGATTGGTGGTGATGGAACAATTAAGGTTGCGGCTCGAGAGATTATTAGTAGGCATTTAAAGGCGCCGTTGTTGGTAGTGCCTTTTGGCTCGGCTAATGTTTTTGCTTCATCGCTTAATATACCATTAACCACCAGCGACGCTTTAAAATTATTAGATTCTGGCAACAAAAAGAAAATAGATGTTGGTGTAATTAATAATAGGTATTATTTTTTAGTTGGTTTTTCTTTAGGTTATTTGTCGAGCGTTGTCATTAATACTGAAAAAAAATTAAAAAATAAATTTGGTTTCTTGGGTTATTTTATAAGATTTGTTTGGAATAAGATTAAAATTGTCAGAGTTAAATTTAGAATTGACACCATTAATAAAACTTTTTGGGTCAGGGGCAATAGCTTAATAATTTTTAACGCTTTTAATTTTTATGGCTTACAACCCAAAAAAAATGTTAGCATTAATGATGGTATTTTGAATTTATACATCACTACTAATAAATCTTTTTGGGAGTTAATTGTTGCCACTTTAGGAGTTTTGTTTTATGAGCGACCAACTAAGCATGTTTTTAGTTTAGATAATAGTGATTTTAAAATCACCATCAAAAAGAAAAAATTTCTCAAAACCGCTCAAATTGATGGTGACCAATTGCCTTTAAACGGAGAAGAAATTAGTGTTTCTGTTTTGTCTAATGTTTTGGAAATTATTACTAATTAGTTTTTATTTTTTAAAGTATGAAATTATCTTTTTATGGGGCGGTTGGCGAGGTAACCGGTTCTTGTATTTTAGTAGAAACAGCAAAAGCAAAATTTTTAGTTGATTGTGGTATGTTCCAGGGTTCTCGCTTTGCTCATGAAAAAAATTTTGAAGTTTGGGGTTTTGATCCCGCCTCAATTGATTTTGTGTTATTGACTCATGCTCATGTTGATCATTGTGGTCGTTTGCCAAAATTATATCATGATGGTTTTCGTGGAAAAATTTATGCTACCGCTCCGACTAGAGATTTGGCTGAAATTATTTTATTGGATTCGGCAAAGATTTTAAAAGAAGAAGCCATGAAACGTGGCGATCCTATTTTATTCAAAGATCAGGATGTTTATGATGTGATGGGTTTATTTTGGTCTTTTGATTATGCTAAAAAAAATAAAGTAGGCAAAAATATCAGTATTAGATTTAGAGATGCTGGACATATTTTGGGCTCGGCTATTATTGAGGTTTGGATCACAGAGGGGTTAAAAAAGAAAAAAATAGTATTTTCTGGTGATTTGGGAAACTCTCCAGCGCCTTTAATTAAAGATACTGAATTTATTGATGGCGCAGATGCGGTGGTAATGGAATCAACTTATGGTGGACGAATTCATGAAACTGGAGAAATGAGAGAGAATTTATTAAAACAAGCAATTCTTGATTCTATTGGTAGGGGAGGGGTTTTGATGATCCCTGTTTTTGCTTTAGAGAGAACTCAAGAAGTTCTTTATGAACTTAATCATTTGGTGGAGGGCAGACATATACCTAAAGTGCCGGTTTTTTTAGATAGTCCCTTGGCCATTAACGCTTTAGAAATCTATAAAAATTATCAAAATTTATTTGATCAAGAAGCGAGAAAAAGAATTGCTGATGGTGATGATTTATTTAAATTTGAGGGGTTGCAGTTAACTCGAACTACCCAGCAGTCAAAAAAAATAAATCATGTTCCGCCCCCAAAAGTGATTTTAGCTGGTAGCGGTATGTCTAATGGTGGAAGAATTTTACATCACTTAAAGTTTTATTTACCTAACTCCAAAAATCATTTATTAATTATCAGTTATCAGGCATCAGGTTCTTTGGGTAGAGAATTAAGAGATGGTGCTAAAAGGGTAAAAATTGATAATGAAAAAATTATGGTAAAGGCAAGGGTTTCGGCTATCGGTTCTTATTCTTCTCATGCTGATCAGCCGAAATTGTTACATTGGTTAAAACAAATGAAAAATCCTAAACCAAAGAATGTTTTTTTGGTTCATGGAGAAGCCGATTCCTTAAATATGCTTCAAGCCGGAGTTATTGAAAAACTTAAATTAAAAACCATTATTCCTAATATTGGGATAACTTATGAAGTTTAATTATTTTCTATGTTACAAATTAAAATTAAAAAAATTGATTCTCAGGCGACAATCCCCAGTTATGCTAAAGATGGTGATGCCGGATTGGATGTTTATGCTGTTAGTAAAAATGAAACAGATAAATTTGTGGAATATGGGACTGGTTTAGCTTTTGAAATACCGGAAGGGTATGTAATGTTTGTTTTCCCTCGTAGTAGCGTTTCTAATACTGATTTGGTTTTGGCTAATTCGGTTGGCGTGATTGACTCCGGTTATCGTGGCGAATTAAAATTAAGATTTCGTAAAAATGGATCCGATGATTATCAGGTAGGCGAGCGGGTGGGGCAAATTATGGTTTTGCCTTATCCTAAAATTAATTTTGAAGTAGTTGAAGAATTGGGTGATAGTGAGCGTGGCGCTGGTGGCTTTGGGTCCAGTGGGGTTAAATAATCTAAATTTTTAATACAACTAAAATTATGAAAAAAATATTCGGCCTATTTTTAATAATTGGATTTTTTTTATGTTTGCCGTTTTCTGTTCAAGCGACTGAGCGCATAACAGATTTTGATTCTAAGATTACTATCAATAATGATGGCACTATTACGGTAGTTGAAACAATAAAAGCGATGGCGGAGCATCAACAAATTAATCATGGTATTTATCGTGATTTAATCATTAAATATCCCGGACCGGATGACAATCATTATTATTTGGCTGATATTGATATTTTATCAATTAAACGTAACGGTATTAAGGAGCCATATCATACTAAAATAAATGGTTTAACTTTAAGAATATATATTGGTGATAGTGATAAGTTAATTTCTTTGGGTGAGCATACTTATGAATTAACATATCGCGCTTCTGGTTTAATGCGATATTTTAGTGAGTTTGACGAATTATATTGGAATGTAACGGGCAATAATTGGGCTTTTCCAATTGAGAGAGCGCGGGCTCAAGTGAATTTGCCTTGGCAAGCTACAACTTATCCCGATTTTTATTCTTATGGTGATTTTTATACCGGAGCTAATGGAGAAAAAGGAAAGGATGGAGTTTGGGGTTTAGCTGACGACAATATTGTTTTTGATTCTGGTGGAATAATTTATCCGGGTGAAGGTTTAACTGTTGTGGTTGGATTTCCTAATGGCCGTATTGCTAAGTTATTACCAACTTTAAAAGAAGTTGATTTTTTTACCAGGTTTATGAACTCATTAAATCAACGGGATAGAATAAATTTGACGGCTATAATGGCTATTATTGTCTTAATATATTTTTCTTTAGTTTGGTTAATTAGGGGACGAGATCCTCGGCGGGGAACTATTATTCCAAGATATGAACCACCATCAGAATTATCACCGGCTGACATTGCTCATGTTGTAAATTTAGGTTTTGGTTTTAAGGAGTCCTTAGGGGCGGTAATTATTAGTTTGGCGATTAAGAAAAAAATAAAAATATCCAGACCAGAGGGTTGGCTGAGTAGCGGTAAATGGCAATTTGATCGTCTTACTGAAGATTTGACGGATTTAACTTCAGATGAAAAATTATTGTTTAATAATTTATTTAATGGTACTAATAAGATAATTGTGCCAAATTATGATAAAGATCTTGGATTTTTTATAAATCATAATTTTAAAAATCATTTTAGAAAAAAATGGAATAAAGTTGTATACATAGAAAATTTGTTTTGGCTGATTATTGGAATTGTATTGAGTTTGATGACATTCTTGGTTTATTTAACTTTTGATGGTTTTTATACTATTTTTTTATTGGTGTTTATATTGTTCCCATTAATAATTTTATTTTCCATTGCATTGTCCATAAAAAAATCTATTACAAAAAGGGACGGTTTTTTTGCTGTAATTGGGTCAGTTTTTTCGGCAATGATTTTTTTTGGAATAATTGTTTTCTTTGGTATTTCTTTTTGGCCGGTTATTATTAAAGTTTTTATTTTGGATAAATTATATTGGTTGGAGTTATTTAAAATACATTGGAATTTAATTCCATTTTCATTAATTTTATTTACAAATATTTTAGCTTTTAAATATATTCGTCGTCCAACTTTAGAGGGCAGAAGATTATTAGACGAAATTGAGGGTTTCAAGTTATTTTTAGTAACCACCGAAAAAGACAGAATTGAATTCTTTCATCCGATTAAGCAAGTTCCGGAAATTTTTGAAAAATATTTTCCCTATGCTTTAGCTTTGGGCGTGGCTGATAAGTGGATAGCTAGATTTGATAATTTATTTCAAGAAAATAATGGTCAAATAAATTATACTCCGGTCTGGTATAGTGGCTCTATATCGGGTATAAGCAGTATCAGTAATATTTCCTCAATTGGCAACTCTTTGGGTTCATCGTTGACCTCTTCCGGCGCTGGTGGCGGTGGGGGATCTGGCGGCGGCGGAGGCGGAGGAGGCGGCGGCGGTTGGTAATTCAACTTTAATGAAAAATCGATCTAAAATAGGCAAGCGTCCTGGTAATCCGGCTTTTAGAACGCCGTCTGTTTTTCGTTATCATAAGGACTTGACGATTATTAGAAATAAGAGTAGAATCAATAGA
>CAZYUN010000036.1:0-8027 GCA_964650755.1 uncultured Gammaproteobacteria bacterium | reverse complement strand
TCGCAACAACCTTGCGCGTGGGGCCTTTTTTAATACTCAAAAAAACACCGACATCAAACCGTCAAGTGTTTTTTTATTTAACTTATCCTTCAAAAAAATATTCAAAATAATTAAGACAACCTATCAATCAAATCCTTAATCGCTTGATAATTCTTTTTAATCATTTCTTGATCACGAAAATTTTGAGAAAAATCAGCCAATTCACCAATTACCTTTAATAACGATTCTTTGTCGGGATGATCAAAATCACCGCCGGTTTTTTCAAAAAATCTCATTACCAAATCACGACAATACTGACGATTAATTTCTTCATCACCAGAACCATCATAAACCAAAACAACTCCAAAACCCTCTTTCTTCAATTTTAATTCTAATTCTTTAGACATTGAACGATCGTCCTCAGCAATTAAAATTTTGATATTATTTTGTTTAGATACAAACTTTAAAAACCTCCAGAAAATTTATAACTACCTTCATTATAACATAAAATAAATAAAAAACAATCAAATTAACCGCGATAAATCAAATAAACAATATAGATAACATAAATAATCACAAACAAGACCCCCTGCCAACGCTGTAGTATTCTTTTTTTACCGACAAACATAAAAACAAATAACAACAAACTCGCCAAAATACCCATCGCTATATCAATCAAACCATTTTCAGCAATAGTTAAGGGATTTATAAAAGCACTCAACCCCAAAACTAAAAAAACATTAAAAATATTACTACCAACGGCATTACCAACCGCAATATCACAATTCTTTTTATAGACGGCTACAATTGAAGTAACCAATTCCGGCAAAGAAGTACCAACCGCAACTATCGTTAAACCAATTAATGAAGCGCTAACACCTAAAGATTGAGCAATCATGACGGCATTATCTACAACTAACTTGCCACCCACAACTAAACCGATTAAACCACCAACAATCATTGAAAAAGCAACTAATAAATTTTTATTAGATTTTTCTGAAATCTCATTTTGATCGAAATTGTCTTGTGATAAACCAAAAGTATAATACATAAAAATAACAAAAAACGACAACAAAATCAAGCCATCGATTCTTGTGAGAGCCGAAAAAGGCAAACCATCAATCAAAAAATCGCTAGCCATAATCCCCACCAAACTAATCGCCAACAAACTTAGGGGAATTTCTTTCCAAACCGTGCCTTTAGTAACAACTAAGGGGAAAATAATTGCTGACAAACCCAAGATTAAAAAAATATTAGCAATATTACTACCCACAACATTAGCCACGGCAATATCAGAATTTCCACCAATACTGCTAAAAACGCTAACAACTAACTCTGGAGCCGAAGTACCAAAAGCTACCACCGTTAAACCAATCACCAAATCAGAAATTTTTAATTTTTTAGCAACAATAGAAGCACCATCAACCAACCAATCAGCGCCCTTAATCAAAATCACAAAACCAAACAATAAAATTAAAATAGCTAAAAACATAAATAAATAATTAATTAAAATAATAATGAATAAATTGACCGGCCAAAGCAGACAAAAATAAAACAACAATAGCAATGAAGTAATGCTCTAAAACAACTTTATAAATCTTTTGTCCATTTCTTTGAGCTATTTTAACACTCAATAAACCAATCAAAAACATTCCCCATAATATAGCCAAAATTAAAGCAATCTCTAGAGTTAAAAATAAAAAAGGCGGAATAAAAGTCAAAGCAAATAAAAATTTTGATGCGAAAGCCGATATGGTGGCGCGCCAAATATCAGCATCACTATTAAGACCGCTTGACTCTTGAGACAAATGAACACCTAAAGCATCTGAAAAAGAATCAGCGATAGCAATAGTTAATAAACCGGCCAAAATAATAGACATTGAACCAGTGCCAGCATATAAGCCAATAATCAAACCTAAAGTAGTAATAACCGCCGAAGTTACTCCAAAAGAAATACCACTCCAAAAAGCTTTGTTTTTTCCTTCCATAAAAATAATGTCGGGCTGGGCGGAATTGAACCGCCGTCACGCGAACCCGAATCGCGTATAATGCCGTTATACCACAGCCCGCTAATATGATTATTTCATTAACTGATAAGCTGTCATGCCAAAGGCCACCGAAACATTAAAACTCTCTTTGACTCCCTTCATGGGAATATGAATAACTTGATCAGCTCTTTTTAATAAAACATCCGAAACTCCTGAAACTTCGTTGCCAACAACTAAAGCTAAAGGAAATTTCGGCTTAAATAACTTAACATCTTGACTATTTTTTGTCAATTCTAAAGCTACTATTTGAAATCCCTGTTTTTTTAATTGATCCACTAATCGCCAAGAACTTTTAATATATTGCCAAGCAACAGAGTCTTCAGCCCCTAAAGAAACTTTTTTCAACCCCGACTGATTGGGCGTACCGGTAATTCCGCATAACCAAATTTTTTCTATCCCCAAACCGTCAGCAGTCCTAAAAATTGAACCGACATTATATAAACTTCTTAAATCATCACAAATAACATGAAGTCGTTTATTGTTTTTGGGGGCTATTTTTTTTGTTTGCTGATTAGCCATAACTAATATTGCAAGACGGTTTCAAATTTCTTGGTCTCTTTACTGCGATGAGCTAAAATCTTTTTGATATTATAAGTTCCATATTTTGGCGCTTCAATAAAACCATCCATCGCAGCCTCAGCTAACCAACCCGAAGCCAACCAATCATTTAACCACTCTAAAGCGTATTTGGGATCTTCTTGATCAATGCCGGCACCTATTAATTGAAGCCACTTGCGATTAAAATCTTCTTGACTACCAATCGTCGGGGCCATAATTATTGGCAAACCCAAAGCGCAATAAAAACACAATTCCGATGGTTTGGTCCACAAAATATCCGCCTGCCTTAAAATTTGATTGAACTTTTTGAAATACTGATCTTTGGTCGGCTCATACAAAACATTAATTCCCTTACCCAATTGTTTGCCTAAACGAATTTTTTTAATTTCTTTAACAAAATATTCTCCGACCTCTTTGTTAACACCGGCAACCAAATACAATTTAAACTTCTTATCCATAATCGCTTTAGACAAACTGGAAGCAATTTCAATACCCAATTCGCGTTGCGCCCCGGCACCACCAACGGCAAAAACAATATTAACCGGACGATTAACACTTAATTTCAGATGATTCTTGCCGATTTTGGCGGTAATATCTTTTTTAAATTGATTGATATAAACTTTTTGTGGATCAAGATTAATTAAACGTCGTCCCAAATCTTTTTTTAGAACGCTTAAATTCTCACCGACATTTTCACCCGGCAAAGGAAATCCTGAAAGTATGATTCTTTCTTCTTTAATCCCATAAAGCTTCAAACGATCAGCAACTCTACGATTAGGAGCTAAATAAATAATTCTGCTTATTTGTGGTTTTGGCGGAACCCAAGCTCGTGAAATATCAGCATCACAAACAACGCAATAAATCTCTCCCGGATAATTATAATACTCCGCCATCATCGCTGTCGTAAAAAAAGTAGTTAAAAATGGCAAGGGATTGGCTGATAGTTTTTCTATTAAATGCTTACCCCAATCAGCTTTTTTAAATAAATTATAAATCTGTTTCACCTGCATATTGGATTTTGACAAGTCCCTTTTCGGATAAAAATTAGGAATTGATTGAAGCTTATCATACCAATCAAAAACTTTGTCACCAATAATCGGCACCATTTTAAAACGAGAAATAAACTCATAAAAAGTCCGGCTATTCTCCCAAATAAATTTATCTTTATCAGGAATACCCTGATAATTATTAGCAGTAATCACCCCGCCACAAGCAATATCTTTAAAGGGATAAGCTGGTCGTTGATGCCCATAACCCATATCAACAGTCACTACCCAGGCCTTATTTATTTTTTTATTTTTTGTATTCATTTTATGAAATTAATATTGCTTTAATTATAACAAAAAAAACAAATAAAAAAAACTCCGATCGACATGATTGGAGTTTTTTAAAAAGCTGATTATAAACAAGCTTCTTTAGCGGCTTTGGCTACACGGAATTTAACAACGGTCTTAGCAGGGATCTTGATGGTTTCACCGGTAGCTGGATTGCGACCCTCTCTTGCTTTTCTTTGAACTTTAACTAATTTTCCAAAGCCAGGAATAACGAATTCGCCATTCTTTTTTACTTCGGAATAAGCCAAAGAAGCTAAAGTATCCATTAAGGAAACTACTTCTTTCTTGGCAAGGCCGGTTTTTTCGGCCAAAGCGCTCATTAGAGCGGTTTTAGTCATTTTAGCCATAATCTTAAGATTATTTTATTTATTAATATAAAAAAGTGTTTTTTATTGAATTTTATTGGAACTTTATCCACAAGCAACACTGATATAACAATTATATACAAAAACTAAAGAAAAATCCAATATTTTGTCAATCTTTAATTCTTGATGAGTCAAAAACCAAAAAAACAGAAAAAATTAATTAGCTTTTCGAGACGCTCTAATTCTATCAACTTCGGTTAAAATCTGCTTTCTTAAACGAATAGATTTCGGGGTAATCTCTAAATACTCGTCTTCGGCCATCACCTCTAAACCGCGCTCCAAATTAAGCTCCCAGGGTGGAGTTAATTTTAATGCCTCGTCAGCTCCCGAAGATCGCATATTCGTTAAATTCTTGCCCTTAATTGGATTAACAGCCATATCTTCACCTTTGCTAACATTACCGATTACCTGACCCTCATAAACATCAATGCCACCACCAACATATAAAACTCCTCTGTTTTGTAAATTATCTAAAGCGTAGGCCGCGGTTTTACCAGTTGCCATAGAAATCATTGAACCAACATCTCGTTTTTCAACTTCGCCAGCATAAGGTCTGAAACCAATAAACCTGGAACATAAAATACCCTCACCTCGAGTATCAACCGTGAACTCTCCTCGATAACCCAAAAGACCTCGGGTTGGTATTTCAAACATTATTCTGGTTTGACTACCCTCTTGTTTCATATCAACAATACTACCCTTGCGTTTTGACAATTTTTCAATTACCGCACCGGAATAATCAGTAGGAACATCAATGGTTACTTCTTCAAAAGGTTCATGTTTATTATTATCAACTTCTTTATAAATAACTTGTGGTTGGGATATTTGCAATTCATAACCCTCGCGACGCATATTCTCAAGCAAAATAGAGATGTGCAATTCTCCGCGACCATAAACTTTGCAATATTCAGCATCAGTAAAATCAACCCGCAAACCCACATTAACCTCTAATTCTTTTTCTAATCTTTCTTTAATTTGTTTACTGGTGACATATTTTCCCTCACGACCAGCAAAAGGAGAGCTGTTAACCAAAAAATTCAAAGCAATAGTCGGCTCATCAATAGAGATTGCCGGCAAACTTTCTTGATCGGCTGAAGCGCAAATAGTATCACCAATCCAAATATCAGATAATCCGGCCACCATCGCAATATCGCCAGCTCCCGCCTCTTTTGTCTCTTCTCTTTTAAGTCCGCGAAAAGTAAACAATTTAGTAATTCTTCCAGAAGTTGTTGAGCCGTCTATTTTTTTAATCATTACATTATCACCCGTCTTCAATTGACCTTCATAAATTCTACAAATAGCCAAACGACCCAAAAAATCATCATAAGCCAAATTAAAAGGTTGAGCACGCAAAGGCAAAGAAGAGTTAGCTTTAGCCGGGGCAACTTTAGCGATAATCGTTTCTAATAAGGGGGTTAAATCATGACTTAAATCTTCAAGCGATAGTTTAGCGACACCCTCTCTGGCAATAGCATACACGGTAGCAAAATTAAGTTGTTCATCATCGGCTCCCAAATCCAAAAACAATTCAAAAACTTCTTCTTGAACCAAATCAACCCGAGATGCCGGTTTATCAATTTTATTAATAACCACAATCGGCTTAAGTCCCAACTCCAATGATTTTTTTAAAACAAATCTGGTTTGAGGCATCGGTCCCTCTTGAGCATCAACAACCAAAATCACTGAATCAATCGATCTTAGAACTCGTTCAACTTCGGAACCGAAATCAGCGTGACCGGGAGTATCAACAATATTAATTTTAGTGTCTTTATAAAAAAAAGAGCCGTTCTTGGAATAAATAGTAATTCCCCGCTCTTTTTCTAAATCATTCTGATCCATAGAAAAATCAGCTTCAACCATATTTGTCTGCTTCAAAATAGCATCGGTTAAAGCGGTTTTTCCGTGATCGACGTGAGCAATAATTGCAATGTTTCTAATTTCCATAAAAATAAGTAGAACTTTATATTAGCAAAATCAAGCATTTTTGTCAAATAACTCGGTCTTTATTGATTTTCCGACATAAAATCAACACTTCACACGCACGTATGAAGTGTTGAAATTTGGCTAAAAATAGACAAATTAACAAAAATTTAAGAATTAAGCTGTTTTTTTAAACTTAACACTAAAAATCGGATCATACTCAACCTCATATTCATCTTTAACCTTAACCGTCTCCCCCTTCATTAATTGGTTAAGAGCCAAATCAGAAATCATCTCTAAATCCGACTCTAAATCTATTTTCATATCTTCTAACTTAGTGAACTCAGAAGAAAATTGCTCTTTAATATCACTTTCAATCTGCTTCTTTTTAACCTTCAAATCATTCAGCTCATCAACAACTTCTTTATATGAGGGTGAATTATACAGAGCATCGCGATACGCTTCTTTTATTTTTTTCTGTTGTTGTCGATTAGTACGAATACGCAAAAAAACTTCCTGCAAGTTAGACATAGGATATTTTGTAATTATTTATGATTATTATTTTTGTTCAGCCAATCTATTGGTTCCTAATAATAATTTAACCAATTGATTGCGTTGGTCTAAAGAATAAGTATGTAAAACAACTGAGATTTCTCCATTTTTTAAAACTACAGCATTACGTTGGGCTTCAATTAAATAACCTGTCTTAACCGCTTCGGGCTCAAAAGCCAGCAAACTATAATTACGATTTAATACTCTCACGCCCCGAGGCGAACCATCTTTTTGTTCCACTAAAAACAAATAATCAAAATGATGGCCACCACTGGCTATCAGTGGTTGACTAAAAGCCACATGAGCTAATTTGGCGAATTCTTCAGCTGTAGAAACATTATTTGGAGACAGTCCGCTAACCTCTACAAATTTAGTTTTAGTTAGTCCTAATTTTTCTGTTTGCTGATTCATCCTAGCAACAAACTCTTCAAAGCTAAGACCACTATTATCAGCTAAAATTTTAGCTGACTGGTTAGATGAAGCAGTCAACATCGCAATCCATAAATCGGCTACCCTGATTTTGTCTCCAGCTCGCAAATCAACTTCGCTGGTAGTGCCACAAGATTGCAAGGTGCAAGGATAAGCAATTTCTTCGGCGGTAATTTCTACCACTTTATTCCAATCAGGATTAGTTTCTAAAAAAACCAAAGCGGTGATTATTTTTGTTAAAGAAGCTAACGGTAAAACCAAATCACTGTTATTTTTTCCATAAAAATCAACGCCATCATATTTAACTTGAGCCACGCCCTCAAATAAAGGATCATAAGTAAACTGTTTTTGATTCATTTTTAGCTTGCTTAAGACATCAACCGGCGGATGAATCAATCCAATAATCTTTCCGGTTTTATAAAAACTTTTAAAATCAAATATTGGATAAGCTATTTTATCGGCTGGATTAAAATAAAAATAACTGGAAGTTGCTTGAGCAGAAGCTACAATTCTACCGGAATATTTTTTGATCAAAGAGTTGGGGGTTTTCTGTTTTTTGTTTTTAGCTAACTGTTTGAATTCTTTAGCGGGAATAATCAGCCCAAATTCTTTAAGCACTAAATCCAAATCACGCTGATCTCTTAAAAAATAACGTTCCTGGGAAATCGGTTCAATATAAAAAAATTTTTGATCATAAGAATTCATAATCACCAGCCGACCAATCAAATCTTGAATAGTTATTTTTTTAACTGTTTTGGTAGCTACTTTTTTAGCGACATTATTTTTAGAGGTTACAGCGCTTACATTAAACACAGGAAAAAATACAAAAGATAATACTAAAC
>CAZYUN010000035.1:0-8057 GCA_964650755.1 uncultured Gammaproteobacteria bacterium | reverse complement strand
ATAATAAGATAAACAAAAAACTATAAACTAAAACAAATTCATTACTTCTTCTACCGGACTTAATTTCTGAGATACTAAATTGACTGCTTTGGTTATGGATGAATCATCATTAGTAGAACACTCTGCACCTAATTGTTCAGAAATATTTGATTCTTGCTCAAACTTTTCAAAATCAATATTAATAGCTGGTGGTAAAATATTATTAGAAACAATAATTTTAATACTAACTAAAAAACCCAAAACCTCACTAATCACCTTTTCAATCGCCAAACGACTATTATTGGCCTCTAAACATGCTTTATAAAAAGAGTTAGAAACAGCAATTTCTACGCAATTTTTTTCAAATTTTAATGGCTGACTAATACGCAAAGTTGAAGCGATTGAAAAATTGCTACGTATCATTTTCTCTACAATTAAAGACCAATTGGCCACTATTAAATCAACATCAGAATTATCATTAATTTGATTACCATCTGATTTTGTGGCATTTTCATCTTCTTGTTTTAAATTGTCAGATGCGATCACAATATCAGATTCTTGATAATTTTTTTCTATCCCACTATTAATTGACGGATTTAATGAATCAACTTCAATTTTAGAAATATTATGAACGGGATTATTTTTTGTCACCTGATTAACTGTCTTTGAAGCAGTACTCGCGGGATTAATAAAAATTTTTTTTTCTAAATCAGGGTTTTTATAACGATAAATAAAAGAAATAACCGCCATCTCTAATGGTAATTGAATAATAGGAGCAGTTTTCATTTCTTTGATTTTAGATAAAAATAAATCCAATAATTCTAACAATTGAGACCACTCTATTTTTGAAGCTAATTCAAGCATTTGTTGTTGGGTTTCGTTATTAGCTTCAAAAGCATAAACATCTAATGAGGAACTTGATTTTAATAATAACAATTTGCGCAAAAACTCCAACAGATTTTCAACAAAAACATATAAATCAAAACCCTCTTCTATTAAACGATTGAGAAATCCCAAAGAGGCGGTTGAATTACCCGCTAAAAGATGTTCAACGAAATTCAAAACTAACTGATAATCGGTGCGTGGCAAAATAATTTCCGCTTGACTTAAAGTAATTTCATCGCCCAAAGAAAAAATCTTGGTTAACAAACTTTCAGCATCACGCACACAACCATCTGAAGCAGAAACGATACGTTTTAATACCTCAGCTTCTATTTTTTTGTTCTCACCACCAACAATCAACTCCAAACGTTTTAATAATTCAGTCGAGCTAACCCGCTTAAAATCAAAACGCTGACAACGAGAAATAATCGTCACCGGAAGTTTGTGAATCTCAGTAGTACACAAAACAAAGATAACATGTGTTGGTGGCTCTTCTAAAATCTTCAATAAAGCATTAAAAGCCGAGATAGACAACATGTGTACTTCGTCAATAATGAAAATTTTATATTTGGAATTAACCGGATTAAAACGAGAATTTTCAATAATATTATCTCTAACATTATCAACTCCGGTGTTTGAGGCGGCATCAATTTCAATCACATCAACCGCGTGCCCCGCCATAATATCATTACAGGATCGGCAATTATTGCAGGGCTCACTCTCCCCAGCTTGACGATTCTCACAATTTAATGCTTTAGCCAATAATCGGGCACTAGTGGTTTTACCCAATCCCCTAGGACCGCAAAATAAATAAGCATGAGCAATCTCGTCCTTCTCTAATTCATGTTGTAGTGTGATTTTAATATGATTTTGCCCAATCATTTGAGCAAAATTCTGTGGTCTATATTTACGATAGAGAACGGCCGACATTGGTTTTGATAGTTAAATTATTTAGCTGTTGTTCGTCATTATTTTAGTTGATTTTCTCATTAAAGTCAAAATCCTAAAAACCCATAATATCATTCAAAGTTGCTTTTTCATTCGGAACTTTGTTCATTTGACCAATTTGTGATCTTTCTACAATTTCATTAACTACCCATTCCCTATTTTTGCCATATTTGAGTCGTGATAATTCTTTTAATGGCTGGACCAAATTCTTATCTGGACTAAATAATTTAGAAGGATGATAACAAGCGACATTAAAGGCAGGCATTGCGGTATTGTCAATCATAATCCTTAAATAAGCATTATATTTTTCAATATTCATTACATCATATTCATTAACAATCGGGGCTAATTGTTTAGCTATAACTTCACTGTCATCAACACCAATGCGATAAATCAATAAATTACCCACATTACCAAAAACAGCATCACGCACCCGAGTGTCGTTGTTTTGAACTAATTGAGAAATAAACTGATGACCCAAACATAAATTCAGTTTATATTTTCTGGCTTCAGACAAAATAATTGAAATAGAATCAGTAATAAAATTCTGAAACTCATCAATATATAAATAAAAATCCAAACGATCCTCTTCGGCCATATCAGCGCGCGACAAAGCGGCCATCTGTAATTTAGCGACAGCAATCAAACCCAATAAGCCACTATTAGTTTCACCGATTTTACCTTTTGAAAGATTAAGTAATAAAATCTTGCCCTTATCCATTACTTCTCTAAAATTAATACCACTCTTGCCCTGACCAATAATATTACGCATCAATTCATTTTCAATAAACCTGCCGGTTTTTGAAACGACATAAGAAAGCATGTCTGAAGCGGTACTGCCTTTTTGTGACATTGCATATTCGCGTTCCCAAAAATCCTTAACCAAAATATCAGTAACGTGTTTTAATTTCTCTTTACGAAATTCTTCATCAGTAAAAATTCTTCCTAATTCAACCAATGTTCCGGGATTTTCCATGTCAGCCATCAACGCCAACAAGGCATTTCTCATATAATGTTCAAACATCGGACCGGCCATTGCCGGATCGGGTAATAATTTATAAAAAATATTAATCATTTCTTGAGCCGCCTTGTCCATTTCAAAAGGATTGCTGGCTTCTAACATATTTAGGCCAATTGGACGATCAATATCTGAGGGATCAAAAATAATAACATCCTCTAATCGCTCTTTAGGGATATAAGGCAAAATATGCTCAACCAATTCACCATGAGGATCAACCACACAAACACCTTTACCATTTCTAATATCTTGAATAGCCATTGTTTCCATGGTAGTTGATTTACCAGTACCAGTCATACCGATAATATACATGTGTCTTCTTCTATCAACTTCTTTCATTCTAATTAAGGTTTTTATGCCACGATAAAGATTTTCTCCTAAAATCACGCCATCTTGAGATAAATTAAGCGGGGGTGGCAAACGTCTGGCGGTTAACCAATTAATTCTTGGAACTTCAGTATCAGGCAGAGGTAGATGCCACAAAGAAGCCATTTCTTCAGTATTTAAAACCATTTTTGTCGCTTCATCAAATTGACGATAAATAAAGTTTTTAACTATTTTTTGAGAATCGGATTTAACTACACCCTTAAAGCCATTGGCATATTGATAAGAAGAATACTGACTAAAAGAATCCATCACCCTTCTAAGATTGTCTTTAGATAGGGATTCGTTTGGAGCAAAAGAAACTATTCTAATATTAACATCCATACCAGCCCTTGAGGCCTTCTCTTCTATACCCTTGACCATCTGCTCTTCCATTGGAGATAAACGATAAGAAGATTCTTGTTGTTGTTTGGGATCTTTATTAACCGCTAAATCAACCCAATCCGATGGTTTTCCAAAAAACTCCGAAAAAATACTTTTGGAAGAACCAGACATCGCCTTTTTTAAGTCCTTGCCTTGATGCATTTCAGATGCAACTTTAACTCCCCGTTTACGCCAATCACCATAAGCTGAGCGCATCAAAAACTGAACTCCCATAGTTTGATCCGGGCCCAATTTTGATAAAACACTCAATAATGAAGCCATAGGGTCTGAATTGTTGGTTTGTTTGTAGGTTAAAAGCGGAAACATGTGGTGTTTTAATAATTTTAAATAACCACAAGTCAAATAACCTTGACGATTAAAAATATTATAATCTTCAACCTCTTCTATCTGAACAAAAGGATAAATAGAAAAAAGTTGTTGTTTAATATAATCAACCAAATACTCTGGAACCGCCATATAAAAAGCGATAAGCCCATCAAAACCCAAAACCATCTCTAAAGACCAATCATCATAACGGCCGAATAACCAGGTCTTAAAACCACGATTTGCCCTTAATCCCCCCAAACTAGAATAAAAACCCTCAACCTCAGCAATTAATTCTGATAGTTGTTTTTTTTCATCATCCTTTTCTTTTGTTCGTTGAGGTACTGATAATTTAAAAATTTTTTTATGGAATATTTTAGGATATAATTTTCTACTTCTAAATAAAAAACGAATCAATAACAATATTAAAAAACCAAAAACAACAAAAAATAACAATCCGAGCGATAAATAAATAATCGGCTCAGGAATTAATACTAAATAATCGGTTTGATTGTAATCAAAAATAGGATCTCCCATAAATAAAAATTAAAATTTGATTTTTTTATCATCATTAGCTAAGGCGATGATTCTATCAGCTTTAATTTTTGCTTCTTGTTCTAAAAAAAATCTATTAACTCCGGGTATAATTTTTAACCAAGACCTAATTAAAGAAATGATTTTTTTTACCTTAATTTTAGTTTTGTGATAAACCATCTGAAAAATTAATTTAGCAACCTCCTCTCCTTTTGATTTGAATTTTCTTTGATCAATTGGCGACATTTGAGAATACATCTCCCCTAAGCCGTCCTCTAAAATATTTTCAATTTGTTTATAAGATTGATAAGCCGGGTCACTGGCTGAAAAATAAGGTGCCGAGGTCTCTGTTTGTTTAGAAGAATAACCGCTTGAAGCTTCATTAATTCCATTATTAAGCTCAACTGATGATGGAGTTACGGTTTCATAACCCATGCCACCATAATCAGTTAATTCTTGATTAATTCTATTTTCACCCGATGTTAAATCACCCGAACCGGAATCCGGCGATAACTTCGCTTCTTTTAAATCGGGGGAAATTCTACTCTCTTTGTTTTTATCTAAAGCCATAAATAATTTAATTAACTATATTATAGCATATTTTTTAAAAATAATGTATAATATATTTAAGGTTAAAAAAAATAACGGCCACCGCCGACATACCCATGCTTGAAAATATAACCACCATCAAATCAGCCAAAGGCGATTTTGTTTGGATTAATATTACCAACGCGCAAAGAGAAGAAGTTTCTTATTTAAAAAAGAAATACAAATTTGAAGAAATTGATTTGCGTGATTGTTATGCAAAAAACATCGCTCAAAGACCAAAATTTTATTTGCGCACCGGTTATAGTTTTTTAATTCTTCAATTTCCGGTCTATAACCGAAAAACCAGAACTGTTAATGCCGAAGAAGTCGATTTTTTCATTAGTAAAAACTTTGTCATTACTTGCCACAAAAACAATCTACCTCCATTAGTTGAATTTTTTAATTTATGTTTGGCTGATAAATTTTATCGCGAACAATATTTGGGCGAAGATCGCAACCATTTGCTTTATGAAATCATTATCCGCCTTCAAGAATATTGCTACCCCATCATGGATCACATGAGTTTAGATATCCAAAATATTGAACACAATATCTTTAGAGGCAAAGAACGAGAAATGGTGAGAGAAACCTTACTTATTAAAAGAAATGTCTTGAATGTTAGAAAAATAATGGAGGCCCATAAAGACATTCTACAAAAAATGTCTAAAAGCGATATTGCATATCTGAACTTCAAAGAAATCAAACAATATTATAATGATCTGATTGAGCACACAAAAAATATTTGGGATATCTTAAGTAGTCAAAAAGAGATTATTGAAGCATTAGAAGATGCTAATAATGCTTTAATATCATTTAAAATTAATGATATCATGAGAACCTTAACTGTTTTTTCTGTTATCGTTTTTCCACTAACTCTTTTAGCCGCTATTTTTGGCATGAATACTGTAAATAGCATGCCGTTTATGAATCATCCCTTTGGCTTTTGGGTTATTATTATGATTATGTTATTGGGAGCTTTTGGAATGTATATATACTTTAGGCATAAAAAATGGATTTAAAACAAATAAAATAAGCCCCGAATTATCGGGGCTTTTTATATCAAAACCTTAATCTTTAGCCGGATATTCTTGACTTTCAGTAGAATGATTACCGCGACCAATATTGAGAATCCCCATTCTAAAAAAATTTCGTATCTCTCTATTTGACAATTTGTTCAAGTTATTCAAACCACAAAAAGAAGCCAGGCCACGCAAAACAGAAATCGGTGGCTCATTAGGGAATAAAAGCGCATCTTCCATTTCTTCTCTGATATTGGAGATAATTTTGCATTCAGTCAAAATATTCTGTTTCAACTCCTCCGAAACTTCAGTCAACTCCTTTTCCAACTCAACTCGACGAATTGCCCCCTTAAGAAATTCCGCTAAATACATTTTTCTAATAGCCATTGATTCTAACAACTGATTAATAGCAACAGCATCACAATATTCCAAAAGAATATGAGCTAACTCATGAAACACGTTGGGTTCACCATTTGACCAATCATCAAGATGCTTTTGACTTTCCAAATGAAGCAAGAAGCACAGAGCTTGAGCCAAAGCATCAGTAGAACCATAACGTAAAAATGTCATATCAATCGTCGCCTTATTACCGGCAAACGAAAGGCCACGCGAATTGAACAAAGTCAACGCCAAATCATCCGGCAATTTAATAGAATTTATCAAAAAATCATCAACTGCTTTTCTGCATTTAACCTTGACTCTGAGACGGTTAATTAATATTACCGATAACAAGAAAAGAAAAAGAGTAAAAAAAATAGAAACGGACAAAATATAAACAAACTTGCCATACAACAAACCGTCATTTTCAAAAAAACGAAACCAATTCTTAAACTGCGACCAATCTCCTCCGTTTAGTGACTGAAAATAACCATAATTCAAAATCAACAACCAATTAACAAAAACAGTTATAACGGATAAGCCAAAAAAACAAATCAATTGCCACTGCTTTACTTTGGTGGGGATCATGTCAACTCTCCTTGTGGGTTTAGGGCCTGGGTTTTGATTATCAAGGTACCGAAAAAATAACTTAACATAAATAAGTTTTTTTGTCAAATACCGCTTGAATTATTTATTTGATGTTTTTTAAAATATTTTTTAAATCACTCAGAGATTCAATTTTAACTAACATGGAGCGCAATTCTTTGGCGTGAGACCAGCCACTAACATACCACAATAAATGTTTACGTAATTCTACGAGGCCATAAGTATCTTTAGATTTCAGTGCGAACTTTGCATGATCTAGAATTACTTGTTTAATTTTCTTTTGGCTATACTCTGGCACTTTGCCGTTTTTTAAATATTTTTTAATCTGCTCAAACAACCATGGTTTGCCGTATAATCCTCGAGCCAAACCCAAACCATCTACGCCAGTCAACTCAATCATCTTTTTAGCGTCTTCGGGAGTATTAATTCCCCCATTTCCTAAGACAATTATTTCTGGTGCCGTATTTTTTAGGTATTGAAAACATTTTTTGATCATTTCATAATCAATCTCCGCTTGAAAGGGATTCCCATATGGTCGGCCATGAATCATCACTGCCGCAATAGGTAAACCCTTCATTGCTTTTAAGAAATCAAGTGAGGTTACTACGCCAGCTTCGTCATCCTGAGCTCGCAAAGGATCTGTGTTTTTCTTAATCGAAGTTCGCAATTTAATCGAGACCGGCAATTTTGTTCCAGCTAAAGTCGCCTCAATAATCTGACGGCATTTATTTAAGTCACGCATCATGGTGACACCACCACCTCTGCCAGCTACTTTTTTCGCCGGACAGCCAAAGTTAATATCAATACCCGTAAAGCCAGCTTGCTCAGCCAACTGCGCCGCCTTGGTAAATTTTGAAGCATCCTTGCCAAATAACTGGATTACTACTGGCTTCTCTGACTTATCAAACTTAAGCATCGCCAAAGTTTTTTTGGCATCATAAAACAAGCCATCAGCCGAAATCATTTCGGTATAGACAACATCAGCCCCATACTTCTTGCAGACCTGACGAAAAGCAGAATCAGTGATTCCGGCC
>CAZYUN010000034.1:4559-8109 GCA_964650755.1 uncultured Gammaproteobacteria bacterium | reverse complement strand
GCTTGATGACAAGTTTGAATAGCGAGTTTGGCCTCGGCTCTTAGGGGATCTTTTAAAGCAATTAAGCCAACCAAAACCAAATTAGAAAGTTCTTTTTCTAAAACATCAAAGCGCTGTCCTGTTTTATAGGCGACAGCCAAAACACGCAAACCATTTTGCGCTAATTTATCGGCTCGCTTTTTTAGTGAATTTAATCTTTGTGGCGTTAATTTTTGTTTGTGGCCATTGACTAAAATCTGATCACAAAAAGCATAGATTTTTTCAGGTGCACCCTTAGCAAAAACGTGATAATGTTTGTCGATTTTATGATGATTTAAGGTCGCCATAAATTTTTTTTCAGAATCAAAAGGCAATTCAGATAGACGCGGATATTCTTTTTCTAATTCCCGTTTATCAAAACCGGATTCAATGGAAGCCAACAATAAAGCACTTTCAGTGGGGTCACCGATAATCTTCAAACGATCCAATGGCTCATCAAAATTCTCTATTTCAGCATTAGAGCATAATAATGATATTTTTGATAACAAAACTCTTTCTTTCATTAGAGGATCACCCTCTAATTCATATTTAGTTGACTTTTTAAGAAATTCACTTTTAGCAGTCAAAAACTGAAAAACCTGCATTTTACCCTCAGTTAGGGTACCGGTTTTATCAGTACAAATAACCGAGATACTGCCTAAAGTTTCAGCCGCAATTAATTTTCTCACTAACGCCTTACGTTTAAGTATTTTTTGCATACCTAATGCTAAAATAATCGTAACTGCCACCAATAACCCTTCAGGAATAGCAGAAACCGCTAAAGCAGAAGCTAAAATCAAGGCCTCCTGAAAACCATAATTTTGTTGCAAACCAATAATTAAAATAATAATTGAAATAAACCCAACAACTAAAGTCAAAAATCTGCTAAATTTATCTAATTGTCTTTGTAAGGGTGTTTTTTCATCTTTGGTTTCTACTAATAATCGGCCAATTTGTCCAATTTCTGTATCTTGACCGGTAGCACAAACAACACCTAAACCGTGACCCCGAACAATATTGGTTCCCATATAAACCATATTATTCCTTTCAGCCAAAACTGAATCAATAGATAATTTTTGTGTTTGTTTATCTAGGGGCAAAGATTCTCCCGACAACATCGCTTCTGAAGTTTGAAGATTTTCTGCTTCTAATAAACGACAATCAGCCGGCACACGATCCCCGGCTCTCAAAACAATAATATCACCGGGCACTAAGTATTTAGTTTCTAATAATAAATGATCACCGGAACGAATTACTTTGGCCTGATAAACGATAATTTTTTTAAGTCGTGACATGGCTTGATTGGCTTTGCTTTCTTGCCACCAACCAAAAATAGTATTAACCAACAAAATTACCAAAATAATAACCGCATCGATTATGTGATTAAGTAAAAGTGATGCCACTAAAGCCAAAATCAAAACAAAAACCAATGGTGATTTAAGTTGATTTAATAAAATAACCCAATTATGCCCGCCACTATCTTCTGGCAAAACATTTAAGCCATAAATCTCTTGTCTTTGTTTGGCCTCGTCTTTATTTATGCCATCAATATTGGACTCTAATAAATGCATTACCTCTTTAACCGAAAGGGAATGCCAAACATTTTCAAAATTTTGTTTTTGTTTCATAATAATGATTTTATTATAACATAAAAATCATAAAATTAAAAAATCTCCACTTGATAGCAGAGATTTTTAAAAAAAGATCATCAAAGGAAAAAACATTTAAGCGATGAATCCACCGGACTGCAATCCCCACAGTTTTTTGTAAAGACCGGTTTGGTTGTTTAATAAAGCTTCATGACTGCCATCTTCAATTATTCGCCCATTATCTAAAACGATAATACGATCCATTCTTCTAATAGTTGACAGGCGATGAGCGATAACAATAACCGTTTTGTTTTTCATTAATTTTTCTAAGGCCTCTTGAATGAGTTTTTCCGATTCAGAATCCAAAGAAGAGGTCGCTTCATCTAAAACTAGAATTGGAGCATTTTTCAAAACCGCTCTGGCAATGGCAACGCGTTGCCTTTCGCCACCGGACAATTTTACTCCACGCTCCCCAACATAAGTATCATAACCATCTTTCAATTGAGTTATAAAATTATGGCAATTGGCAATTTTAGAAGCATTGATTATTTCTTTTTCAGTCGCATCGGGCTTGCCATAAGCAATATTTTCTCTTAATGTTCGATGAAATAAAATCGGATCTTGAGGCACTAAAGAAACATTAGACCACAAACTTTCTTGAGTAACTTTGGCTATATCTTGACCATCAATTATAATCCTGCCCCGACTCAGATTATAATTTCTAAACAATAATTTAATAATTGTTGATTTGCCGGAACCGGAGGGTCCGATAATTGCTAAACGTTGGTGCGCTGGAATAGTCAAATTAAAATCAGTTAAAACCTCAAAAGAACCACTAGTGTCAGAATAATGAAAAGATACTTTTTCAAAATCAATCAATCCCCTAGTCACTTTTAATTTTTTAGCGCGTGGCACATCAGCAACCTCGTGCGGAGTGTCTAAAATTTCAGTCATTTCTGAAGCGTCAGACAAAGCTTCAAAAACAGAACGCAAAACAAAAGCAAAATTCCAAATCCGATTCATGATGCCGAAAATATAAGTTTGAATCAAAACCAAATCACCAATACTTAAAGATCCCTTACTCCAAAAATAAATCGCTAAAAACATAATACCAATCTCTAAAATCACCATCAAAAATCCCTGAACTAATTCAAAAAAAGCATGAAAGCTCCAAGATTTTTTTCGTTTTTCTAAAAGATTAAAAGATTTGTCAGAAAACTTTTTCAGTTCTCGTTGATAATTATTAAATAACTTGATATTTAGATGATTAGTGAAAGTATCAGCCAAAAGTCCTGTAACCTCGGTTTCGGCTTCATTTCTGGCTAAATCATATTTATTTTTAAATCTGGCAAATAACCAACCCACCAAAAAAACAAAAAAAATCCAAGACAATATTCCTAAACCCAAATAAATGTTTCGTTTGCCCAAAATCAAAACAACAAAAAATGAATTGATTAAAAGTGGCAATAAATTAAAGGCCAATTGTTCAATAATTCTTTCAAACGACCTATAAAACCAACTAACTTTCTTAACCAATGAACCAACAAAACTATCATTAAAATAAGCTACTGAGTGTTTATGAATATAAGCAAAACATTGCACGGCGAGTTGATAGGCGGCCAATGCTTCAAACTTTATTAAAGAGAACATGGTTATTTGTTGAACCAACCACCCAAAAAATAATAACCCGCCAATCATCAACAAAGTAACAAAAATCATTTGAGTAGTTTGGCTAACATCTTTACCTGATGATAAGCCATCAAAGATCTCGCGATACAACAAAGGAATAACAATATCAACCAATGATTTCATAATCACTGAAGCAAAAATCAAAAAAAATAAAAACTTGTATTGCTTAGTCGCTAACCAATAATAATAAATAGTTCTTTTGTTATTGTTTTTCATAAAGTATTAAGAGTTGCTATAATCTATTTTAACAAATT
>CAZYUN010000034.1:0-4459 GCA_964650755.1 uncultured Gammaproteobacteria bacterium | reverse complement strand
AATTTATAAAAAAAACCAAAGAAATAAGTTAAAGGAAAAATAGCAATAATTGAAAACAAAAATAAAGCCAATATTTTAATAACCCTAAAAAACATAAATTAAAATTAAAGATTAATTGATAAATAATTATTATTAGCTTTTATTATATCATAGCCCAGTTGATCTAAAAAGCCGGAATTTAATAATTTTAATAATATTTTATTAAAATCACCAAATGATTCACTGATAATATCAAGACGTTTGTTTTTTAAATTATTTAACTCTTTGTCGGCCAAAGACAATAAACGATTTTTAATCGTAATATTTATTTTATTGTTATCAACTATTTTTTGACGCGAATTAACAGCTAATTTAAGCAATCTATCAATAACCGCTAATTTGGTCTTCAACAGATTGTATTGAGTCAATAATAATTGCTTGTGAGAAAAACTTTTTAGTAATCCCCTTTGATACAATTCATTAATATCATTAATCGCCGAAACAATACTAATGTCTGTTGTTATTTCTTCAATCGGCGCTTCTAAAGATTTTAAATCAACAGAAAATTTGCGTTCTTGTTGGGGTAAAATATAACCACTGAAAGAAGAACTAGAATAATGGTTGTCGCCAAAATAATCAGCAGAAACGTCATAATAACCGCCCGCACCATTACCAACAACATTAATTTTATATTCGCCAACTACCGGATTGGGTATGACCAAAAATTCTGCCTGACCAATCTGATCAAAGCCGGAATAAAAAGCCCCAGGAATCTCCTGCCAAACAGAATTATCAGAAAAATTCTTGCCTATTTTTCTGCCCTGAGGATCAATTACCTCAATATCAGCCGGAGAGTGCATGGCAATTAACAATAAGTTTGGTATTTGCCAATCGTTGATAAAATCTTGCGGTTCTTTGCCGGTAAGTTCCTTAATAATTTCTTTTTGAGCATAAGTAACTATCTGGCCATGATCTTTCTTAATAACTAAATTTTGAGTGTTATAAAAATTATTATTACTAATAATCGGCACAGTACCATCACCCAAACCATAAAATAATCCCTTTTCTCCAAAACCATAAAAATTAACCGGCATACCATGGGGCCATAATCCCTCTTTTGAAGAAGTAGTTAAATAAATACTAGTTAAAGTATTAAAATCAGTATCGCCAATAAAGTTAAATAATTTAAGATTACTCAACTTGTTTAAACTGGCCGGCTCATTAAGATTTTCTAAAAAATAATTGCGCGGATAGTTATTGGGGTAATAACGCAAATTTTCTGGTTTATAATTTTCATTATGCAAATAATTATAAATTGGCAACAATTCTCTAATAGAGGCGATATTTCTTTCATGAAGATAATTTTTCAAACCATTCTCGCCCCAAAAACCATTTTCCATTGCCTCAAACTTAAAAATATTTTTCATTACTTTATCAGCAAACTTATCACCAACTTCTCCCCCCTCCCACATTAAAAAAGCTTTAGGCGCACCTTCATGTGGAGTGCCCAAAAAAAATAATTGATCAATATCATTTTGATAACCACTACCCTGAACATAAGCTCGAGCCACTAAACCACCCATAGAATGAGCAATGACATCAACCTTAGAACAATCCAACAAATCATTAGAGCATGAAGATTTAATGTTATTTATTTTTGTTTTTAAAAGTTCAGCTGTTAAAACATTGGATTGTCGCCACTCATAAGGAAAAACAAACAAACTTTCACCATCAATATAACCGGATTGCCTCAAGGCCTTTAAGAGATTATCATAAGTATGTAAAATCGGATCAATTTCCCACTCACCTTGATGATTTTTCCAACTTCCCATCAGCCCCGGAACCAAAACAACTGGATTTAATTTTTTTTCTTCAAGTTGAAAAATTTCTTTTTTTTCAATATCAAATGGCGCGTAATTAAAAACTCCCGACAAGGCCACTCCACCCAAAACCATGCCATTTTCAGACATGACCGTGGGTCCAAACGAACTACCCCAATAATTATTACGAACATCAAAATTATTAGAACTCCAATTAAAAAAACTGCCCCCGCACAAATTAGTATCGGGACCAAATTCCTGGCAATAATCTGGAGCATAAATATTGGACTCAGTTAAAGAAAAGTTGTTTGTTTGTGAAGTAATAGCAACGGGCCCAACATTATTAAATAATTCCGAATAAGATACTTTAAAATCAGAACTTTTTCCAACAAACAAAACAAAAGCTTCATTATCAAACTGTTTTCCGCCATAACTGATAATCACGTATTTTAAAAATATTTCACCATCTATCAACTGATTAGGATTCATTAAAGCCGGCACTCCAATCATTGCCCAATCACCCGGCTGTGGCGTAGTAGCAGAATCATCCTCATTAGTATCTCCTCCATACTGATCGTTTTTAGAAGAAGTAAAAACAATGGGCTGACTGGAACTACCCTCAGCATATAATTTGCCGGCTACCTCTAACATCGCGCCCTTATCAAATTTAATAATAACACCCGGTTCAATAGTTAAAGTAGCGCCATAAGCAACAGATAAAACTGAATTTTCACCAGCCACGATATGAATTTCTCCATTACGCCAAACAGTATCGGCGTCAATAATTGTTTGATCCAAATGCCAAATAATTTCACTGGCATTGACTCCGCTAGCAAAACAAATAAAAAAACAGCTTACTAAATAAAAGCTGCCACACAATTGAAATAAAAACTTTTTCATACCCCTCCTAATTATTTTTAATAATAAATAATATAAATAGTGCTTAAAATATTATTGCATTTAAAATTTAAACACTAACTTAAAGTTATAGATGAGTGTGGCATAATCACATGGACTATGCCACACGCATGAAGCCATCACAAGAAAAAATAAAAAACCGCATCTTTTTGTCAATGGGTTTATTATCACCCCTCCTTCTCACCCCTCTGATTACCCTCCATCTTGCCCCTCCTGACGACTACAAATATATTATAACACGAAAAAAATAACACGCAAACTTTAATCTGTGGATAAATCAAAAAAATAAAAATACGCCAGAAAAATCAAGCGTATTTTTATGAAAAATTTATTCAAAAATTTATTTAAGAGTGACAGTAGCGCCAACTTCTTCCAATTCTTTTTTAATTTTTTCAGCTTCTTCTTTTTTAGCACCCTCTTTAACCATTTTAGGAGCTCCATCAACTAAATCTTTAGCTTCTTTAAGTCCTAAATTAGTAATAGTGCGAACAACTTTGATGACATTGATTTTTTGATCGCCGGCAGCGGTCAATTCAACATCAAAAGAATCTTTTTCTTCAACTGCAGCGGCAGCTCCAGCACCAGCAGCCATCATCACGGGAGCGGCAGCAGAAACGCCGAATTTTTCTTCCAAAACCTTCACCAATTCAGCCAAATCAACAACTGATAATTTATCAATTTGATCGACCAAAGATTGAAATTTTTCTGGAATCACAATGTTTTTTTCTTCAGACATATATTTTTGTTTTATTTCTAATACTTATTAATTAATTTTTATCTTATACGGTTTGTTTTTCTTTGTCTTCTTTAATAGCATTGATTACTCTGGCTAAACCGGACAACGGATTAGACAAACAACCAACAACTTTTGACAACAATTCATGACGCGAAGGAATTTTGGATAACTCGGTTAATTTGTTAACGTCAGCATAACCACCCTCAAAAATACCTCCAACAAATTTTACTTTGTTATTTTTTTTGCCGAAATCAGCAACAATTCTAGCTGGGGCTATTTCATCATCATAAGAAAAAATAGTAGCTACCTCACCATTAAAATCTTGACCGGCAATATCACCCAAACCCTGATCAGTCAATGCTTTTTTGAGCAAGGTTTTTTTAGCAACCAAATAATCAACTCCCGCCTCACGGCAAACGTCTCTTAATTGATTTAATTCCTTAACCTCAATACCCGAAAAATTGAACATAGCTGCGGATTTCATTTTAGAGATCTTGTTGGACAAATTCTCCAAAATTGCCTGTTTTTGTATTTTAGTTTTTGGCATATTAATTATTATTTAAATTTAAAAATAAAAAAAATCTGCATAACGCAGACAAAATTAGCTTATTAAAGCCATTTCTCGGTAGGAATTATGAGGTTTTCTAGATCCTCACCTACTGTCTACGAAACTTATAAGATAATTATAGCAAAAAAATAAAAAAAGTCAAGGATAATAACCAATAACCAATTAAAATCTACTATATTTTTTAAAATATTATCTAAATTTAGATAATAAATATTAAAAATTTAGTTATAAAATGAATAACTATTGACAAAATTATTAATGTGTGCTATAATTACATATTGGCCTATTTTGGGCCAGGTACTTTGATAACTTGGTTTTTGCGGCCTATTATGCCCCAGATTCCATCAATTGGGTCAACGGCAATGGTGCCGTCTGACCTTGGATAGACAAAAACAGACAAGGAGAACCGAAGATGAAGAAGTTGTCTTTCGTTGTGCT